>CAZNQN010000001.1:0-25559 GCA_964574925.1 uncultured Phycisphaeraceae bacterium
GCGTGATGGGGGTCGATTCCACCAAGCAGCGATGGTTCGCGGCGGAGTGATCGCGGCGCTGTTGCTGTCGGCGGTTGCGGCGCGGGGTCAGACGGCCTCGCTGGGGGCGAGAGTGCGGGCAGAGCGGGCGGCGGGCAAGCCGATCATCCCGCCGCGCGAAGCGCCCAAGACGTCGCGGAACCGGATCTATGACGCTTATTCGTGGATCACCACGCGTCCGAAACCGCCGCGGAGATTCCGCCCCGGCGACCTGATCACCATCATCGTGCGGGAGAACCGGCAGTTCGAGTCGGAAGCGGAACTGCGCACGCGCAAGCGGGTGGACCTGACCAGCGAGCTGGAGGCGTTCATCAAGCTGATCAACGGCGGCGTGGGGTCTTCGCAGTTTCTGCGCGGCAAACCCAACATCGACTACAAGCTCAACTCGCGGATCCAGAACACCGGCAACAAGGACCGGGAGGATCGTCTGACGTTGCGGATCACCGGGCGGATCATCGATGTGAAACCCAACGGTCTGCTGGTGATCGAAGCGCGGGGACTCGTGCAGCACGACGAGGAAGTCAGCGTGATGACCTTGACGGGAACGTGCCGCAAGGAAGACGTCACCGCCGACAACACGATTCTCAGCACGCAACTGGCGGACAAGGAGGTCAAGATCGTCAACAAGGGAGCGATGCGGGACATCGCGCGGCGGGGCTGGTTGCTCAAACTCGTCGACTGGGTCAGCCCCTTCTAGGAACGAATGATGCAAAGGGCATGGAAGCCATCGATCGGTGTCGTTCGACTCGCGGCGCGGGAGAGGACGCGAGCGCCTCGCCGTGCATCCGCCTGGGCCACCGTGCGGGCGGTCGATCGCTGCTTTGACATTCGTCCGCTCCCTTACGGTCGCGGCTCCGTTCAAGCTGTCGCGGATCGGTTCGGCACTCGCGGTTCCGTTCATGGGCAATGCGCAATTCGCAACCCGCAATTCAAGGGGACAGCTCCCTTACCCGTCTGCGTGCGGGCACGCCTGCCTGTGCGTTGCACGCAGACAGGCATAGGCAGGTGGTCGCGGCTCCGTATCACGGTCCCGGCTCCGTCTGGCGACCGCGGCTCGATCCACCGTTCGATCGTCGACAGTCGCGGCGCGGACCGGAAGAGGTTGTCGGGGGTCGGGGCAGGGACGGGAAAGAACCGGATCGCGGTGTCCGGGGGAATGAGAATCGCGAACACGTTTCGGTGTTTCGTGCTTTCGGCGGTCCTGGGGACGGGCGTGTCCGCTTTTGCGCAGGTGCCGGTGGCCCGCGTGGGCGACGTGACCCGTTTGCAGGGGCAGGGCACCAACGTGCTGCTGGGCTACGGTCTGGTGACGGGACTGGACGGAACCGGCGACGGCGAGAAGTTTCTGCCGGCGATGCGGTCGCTGGCGGCGATGGTGCAGCGGTTCGGGGCCCAGGTGGATTCCTTGACCGATCTGGCCAAGGCCAAAAACGTCGCCATCGTCATGGTGGAGGTGGAGATTCCCGAACACGGCGCGCGGGAAGGAGACCGTCTGGACGTGGCGGTGACCGCGGTGGCGGCGGAGAGTCTGGAAGGCGGGCGGTTGCTGCCCACGCCGCTGGTCTATCACGATCGTCACGTGGAGGGTCTGTTCGGGTTCGCCCAGGGCGCGATCGTCACCGAGGGCACGGCGAAAGCGTCGGGGGTCATCCGTCGCGGCGCGCGGATGGAGCGGGACGTGTTCATGAACGTGCTCGCCCGCGGGTCGGCGCTGCTCGCCGCCGGCATCCGCAGTCCGTGGATCAAACCGGGCGGAACGTACATCACGCTGGTCCTCGACGAGGCGCACGCCGGATGGTCGATGGCGGCGGCTGTCGCGCAGGCGGTGGACAAGGAGCTGAACCTTTCCGCCGACGTGGAGCGGGTCGCCCTGGCGGTGGACAGCAAGAGCATCGTGGTGCTGGTGCCGGATCACCAGTTGAGCGATCCGGCCTCGTGGATCCGCGACGTGGAACAGACGCCGATCCTGATGGAATCCAACGAGGCGCGGGTCACGATCAACCGCAAGGCCGGCACCATCGTGATCACCGGCGATACGCGCATCTCGCCGGTGGTGATATCGCAACGCGGCCTGACGATCACGGTGATGAATCCCCAGGAGGACGGGACGGTGCCGCGTCCGCCGACGGAGGAACAGCGGTTCATCGCCGTGGATACGGAATCGAACCGCCAGCCGAACGTCGCGGACCTGCTGGAAGCGCTCAACCGGCTGAAGGTGCCGTTTGCAGATCGGGTGTCGATTCTCGAGGAGATCCACCGGGCGGGGAAACTGCATGCGAAGATCCTCTACGAGGGATGATGATGCGAATTGCACAAGCGGGCAGCACGCACGTCGTCGGCGCCGAGGGGCTCGACCCGGTCCGCCGCGATCTGCAACGGTTGCGGAAGGCGAGCGCGGCGGCGGTGGGTTCGGTCTTTTTCGGCACGCTGCTGCGGACGATGCGGAACAGCCGGTTGAAGGGCACATTCGGTCACGGCGGGCGCGGCGAGGACGTCTTCGCGGCGCAGCTCGATCAACTGCTGGCGGAGCGGATCGGACGGGCGACGAACACCGGTCTCCAGGAGGTACTGTTCGACCGCCTGAAACGGCAGCAGGAGGTGATCAGCCGGGCACGGGCGGCGAGGGAGCAAGGTGAGAAACCATGAAGGCGACGGCGATGAGGACAACCGAACCGAAACGATTCCGCGATCTGATCCGTCTGCTGGAAACGCTGCGGGCGCTGCATGAGGAGTTGCTGGAGGTGATCCGCCGCAAGATGCAGGCGATGAAGGAGGCGGACCTTCCGGCCATGCAGGCCCTGACACGGCGGGAGCACAAGCTGATCGAGCGCATTCAGGAACGGGAAGGATGTCGGCGGCAACTGCTCGACGTGCTGGGCGAAGAACTGGGTTTCCGCAACGGCAGCGGGCGGGCGGTGAATGTGTCGCAACTGGCGGATCGGCTGCCCGATTCGTGTCGGCGGACGCTGGAGCATACGGCGCGGGCGCTGCGTGACGTGGTCGTGAAGGTGGCGCAGGCGAACCGGGTGGCGGGCGCGATGTCGCGTGAGGTGATTCACCATTTGACGTGGGTGTTCGCGGCGGCCCGTCCGCGGGCAGCGGCACCGGTGGGATACGGCGACAACGGAGCGCCGGTCGCGGCAGAGGACGCGGCGCTGCTGGATGCTGTGGGGTAGATCATGGGTCTTTTGAATTCGGCATTGCAGATCGGTCGGTCGGCCATCCTCGGCTACGAGGGGGCGTTGCACGTGGTGGGCAACAACATCAGCGGGGCCGGCTCTCCCGATTACACCCGCCAGTCACCCCGTCTGGACCCGGTGCCGGGACGGCTGACCGCCTCCGAGCTGCAACCGGGTGCCGGTGTGGCGCTGACCGACATTCAGCGGAACATCGATGATGCGCTGGAAGGGCGGATCCGTCTTGCGCTGGGCATGGATGCCTCCCTTCAAACGCAGGAAAGCGCGCTGGGGCGGCTCGAATCGATGTTCGACGATCTGACGGGCACGGGCGTGGGCACGCGGCTCTCCGAGTTCTTCGCCGCGTTCGACGACCTGCAGAACACGCCGGAAGACCTCGGCATCCGGGAGCTGGCGATCAACCGGGGCGTGCTGCTGGCCCAGTCGCTGCGCGATCTGCGGCAACGGCTTACGGAACTGGGGGACGATCTCGACTCGCAGATCGGTGATGTGGTTTCCCGCGCGGACGAGCTGGCCCGGCAGATTGCAGCGCTGAACGAGGAGATCGTCCGTGCCGAGGGCGGCCGGTCCACACAGGCGTCGGCACTGCGCGATCAGCGCGACGGGCTGCTGCGGGAACTGGGCAAACTGATGGATGTGGTCGTGCGGGAACAGCCGGACGGGACGGTCAACGTCTATGTCGGGAACGAGGCGCTGATTCAGGGATCGAGCGTCCGCGGGCTGATCGCGGAACAACAGACGAGCGGCGGCGTGGTGCGCACCTCCGTGCGCTTCGCGGACACGGGACAGGAGATCACGCCGCGCGGCGGAGAGCTGCACGGGTTGCTCGTCAGCCGGGACCAGAACGATCAGATCCAGGCCGTCGATGAACTCGCCGCCGCCGTCATCGAAGCCGTCAACCGCATCCACGCCGACGGGCAGGGACTGGTCGGATTCACGGACGTGACGGGCGCGCAGGACGTCCTCGATGCGACGGTTCCGCTGGACAGCGGGGCGGCGGGGCTTCCGAGTTCCGTGCAAAACGGCAGTTTCTACATCACGGTGATGGATGAAGCCGGGCAGGCGCCGCAGTCGTTCCGCATCGACGTGCAGGCGGACGGAACGGAGAACGGCACCACGCTGGAAGACCTGGCGGCGGCGATCACGGAACAGGTGGACGGGGTGACGGCTTCGGTCACCGGCGACCGGCGGCTGCGGATCCAGGCCGACGAAGGATTCTCCTTCGTGTTCGGCTTCGACGGGCAGTCGCCGCGGGCGGACACCTCCGGCGTGCTGGCGGCGCTGGGCATCAACACCTTTTTCACCGGAAAGGATGCGAGCGACATCGCGGTGAATGAATCGCTTCAGGCCTCGCCGGCGCTGCTGGCGGCGGGATCGTCCTTCCTGCCCGGCGACGGGAGCGTGGCCGGGCGGATCTCCTCCCTGGACGTGACCACGGTCGACCGACTCGGCGGGGCCACGTTGCAGGGGTTCTACGACAGCGTGGCCAACCGGGTGGCGGTGGTGTCTTCGGGGGTGCAGAGTGATCGGGAAGCGGCGTCGACGGTGCTCCGTTCGCTTCAGGCGCAGCGGGAAGCGATCAGCGGCGTCAACCTCGACGAGGAGGCCATCTCCCTTGTGAAGTTTCAGCGGGCGTTTCAGGGAACGGCGCGGTTCGTGGCCGCGGTGGACGAAATGTTGGCGCAGCTTCTGTTGATGCTGCGATAGGGAGCGGGTCGGCATGGCGGTCAGTCCGATCAACATCGCGCGGGTCAGCCAGAACCTCCAGACGAACTTCGTCCTGTCGTCGCTGCGACGGACGCAACGGGATCTGTTCCTCGCGCAGACGCAGATCGCCACCGGGCGGTCGTTCGTCACGCCCAGCGAAAACCCCATTGCCGCCGGGCGTGCGCTGGACTTCTCCCAGGCGCTGGCGCGGCAGGAGCAGTTCGTGGCCAACGTGCAGTACGGGGACAGCCTGCTGGCGGCGGCGGACAGCGCCTTGTCGGAACTGAACAGTCTGCTGGTGGATGCCTCGTCCATCGCCAGCCAGAACGTCAGCAACTTAACCGGTGCGGACGAGCGGCTCTCCGAGGCGGAGGTCGTCGCCGCCATCCGCCGCCAGGTGCAATCGGTCGCCAATCGGCGGTTCAACGGCCGCTACATCTTCGGCGGGCGCAGCACGGTGAGCCTGCCGTTCATCGACGCGCTGGGCGGGGTGGCCTACGTCGGCGATCTGGGGTTCCTGCGCACGCGCGTGGATACGCACCAGACGGCGCAGATCTCCACGCCCGGCAACGAGGTGTTCGGCGGGCTTTCACGTTCCGTGCAGGGCGGTGTCGATCTGACCCCGGTGCTGCGCGAGACCGTCCGGCTCGACGCGCTCAACGGGGCGACGGGGGAGGGCATCCGGCTCGGGACGCTGGTCTTCCGGGAAGGCGAGGGTGAGGGTGCGACCACCTTCCTCGTGGATCTCAGCGGCGCGGACACCATCGGGGACGTGGCCGATCGTATCACGCAGGCAGCCCAGGACGCGGGGGCTTCGGTGACGGCGTCCATCGGCGAGCGCGGTCTGGTGATCCAATCGAACGGACCGGTGACGATCGGCGACCGCAGCGGCGGGGAGATCGCGGCGTCACTGGGACTGCTGGTGACCGAGCCGACGTCGGGCGAGATCGGCGGGGCGGACCTGGGGGTGCGCATCACGCCGCAGACGGCGGTGGAGGACCTGGCCGGCGGCGAGGGGATCGACCTGGAAGGCGGTCTGCTTATCACCAACGGCGAGCGTACGGTGACCGTGGATCTGTCCGGTGCGAAGACTGTGCAGGATGTTCTCAACGCGATCAACACGGCGGGGGTGTTCGTGCTGGCGCGGATCAACGAAGCGGGAACGGGCATCGATCTGTACAACCAGGTATCCGGCAGCGCGCTGCGCATCGGCGAAAACGGCGGCACCACCGCGACGGACCTGGGCATCCGCACGATGTCGCCGTCCACGCCGCTTTCCGAGCTCAACGCGGGCGTGGGCGTGACCGCCGTGGAGGGACAGGAGGATTTCCGCATCACGGCCCGCGACGGATCCACCGTGGACGTCAACCTCGACGGGGCACAGACGATCGGGGACGTGATCGATCTGATCAACGCGGCCGCGGAGGAAGCGGGCGTGTCCGTGGAAGCGTCCCTGGCGGAGACGGGCAACGGGATCCGGATCACGGACAGCACGTCGGGATCGGGGAACCTGTCGGTGACGCTGCTGAACGCCTCACCGGCGGCCGTGCAGTTGGGCCTGCTCAAGACGGTGACCGATCCGGAGGCGGCGCTGGTGGGCGACGACGTGCGCCCGGTGCGGACGGACGGCATCATGGACGCGCTGTTCCAGCTCGAACAGGCGCTGCGCAACGACGACACGCAGGGGATCACCGAGGCCGCCGATCGCCTGGATCAATTGCGCAACGAGCTGGTTCGGCAACAGGGGATCGTCGGCGCCCGGTCGCAGGGCATCACGCAGAAACGGCGGCAGATCGAAGATGCCAAGGTGGTGACACAACGGTTTCTGTCCGAGATTCAGGATCTCGATTACGCAGAGGCAACGACGAAACTGCAACAGACGCTGACGCAGTTTCAGGCGAACCTGCAGGTTGGTTCCGCGCTGCTGAACCTGTCGCTGCTGGATTTCCTCCGGTAGCGGTGACGCGGCGGCGTGGTGAGGGGAAAGGGGCATCCGGCGGAGGGTGGAAGCGGTTGGATGACGGGGCGCGCCGGGTCGGTCCGGCGGCGCCGAGAACGGAGTGATCGCCCGGTGGAGGAGACACCGGGGCGCGGCGAAACAGGCCGCGCGTTACGACGGGCATCGGACGGATCGATCACGGGGATCGCCGGACGGTGTCCGAAACGGGCCGGTCGGGTGTCGTGAATGGGAGTGACACGATGATTATCCAGACGTCACGGTTCGGACCACTGGAGGTGGATGCGGATCGGTTGATCACCTTCGAGGAAGGGATCCTCGGGTTCCCGCAGCAGAAGCAGTACGCGCTGGTGCAGACGGGGGAGGGAAGCGGGTTCTACTGGTTGCAGTCGGTGGACGCGGCGGATCTGGCGTTCGTGGTGTGTGATCCGCGGTTGTTCGTGGCCGACTACCAGGTCCCGGTCAAGCTCGACGAACTGGAGGGTATCGGGCTGACCGACCCGAAGGACGCGCAGGTGTTCGTGATCGTCAACAAGGTGGGCGACCTGCTGACGGGGAACTTCCAGGGACCGCTGGTGATCAACGTGCGGAACCGGCGGGGACGGCAACTGGTGCTGTCCGACAAACGGTTCGCGACGCGGCACCCGCTGATGCGGATTCCCAAGGCTCAGGCCGCCTCCAAGACGGCCTAGGCGCAAAGGGTAGCCGGACGACGCAGGATAGGACTACAATGAAACAGGGAGGTTTTTGAGCCATTGTCCGGCCGGGCGGACACCGCAGAGGCCGCGCCGCGCCATCGGGCGGCCCGTCGGGAGCAGATTCCTGATCGGTCGGCATGGGTCGTCATGTCGCCGGCGGAAACCGGTCCGGCAGGCAACGCATCGGCGAAACGAGGAAGGATCCAACCATGTTGGTGCTATCACGACAGCGCGATGAAACCATCATCATCGGAGACGACGTGGAGATCACCGTCGTCGACATCCGCGGGGACAAGGTGCGGCTGGGCATCACCGCGCCTCGTCACATCCAGGTTCATCGCAAGGAAGTCTACGAGGCCATCAAGCGGGAGAACCAGCAGGCGGCCAAGATCAGCCCCCGCGACGTGCCCCCGCTGGCGGAACAGGACGCGGACAAGGAAGGCAAGAATCCGAACGTGCCTTCCAACACGGAGGAACCGGAGCAACAGAGCAACGATTCGCACCGGACCAATCACACGGAGCGATCGCGATAGGAATCGAATGGATTGCTAGGACATGCCCCGTGCAAGGCGGCACGGGGAAAGTCAGGGAGGATTCAACATGTCACGGATTAACAGTAACGTCCCCTCGTTGATCGCTCAGCGTCACCTCGCGATTTCGCAAGAGGCGCTGCGACTATCCCTCGAGCGTCTCTCGAGCGGTCTGAAGATCAACCGGGGAGCGGACAACCCCGCGGGACTGATCGTCTCGGAACGGTTGCGTTCCGAGATCGGCGTGGTCAAACAGGCCATCGACAACACCTCGCGGGCGATCAACGTCATCGCCACCACCGAAGGCGCCCTGGACGAGGTGCAGGCGCTGCTGACGGACATCCAGGCGAAGATCGTAGAGGCGGCCAACAGCGGGGCGTTCTCCGACGATGAGATCGCCGCCAACCAGCTCCAGATCGACAACGCCATCGAGTCGATCACCCGGATCGCCAACACGACCACGTTCGCCGGGCGGAAGCTCATCAACGGCGAGCTGGACTACGTCACCAGTGGCGTGCAGACCAGCGCCCTGTCCGACGTGAACATCCTCGGGGCCAAGTTCGGCTCGCTGCCGTTCGTGGGGGTGACGGTGGACGTGGCGCAATCCGCGCAGAAAGCGGAGCTGGCGTTTGCCGGACCGGGACTGGGCGGCAGCTCCGTTACCGTGGACATCCGCGGCAACGACGGAATCATCACGCTCACCTTCCCCGCCAGCGCGTCGACCGTGGACATGGTCAACGCCATCAACCAGCAGGTGGACGCCACCGGGGTGGTGGCGGTGTTGAGCGGGACGAACGGCTCAGCCGGAATGCGCATCCAGAGCCTCGAATACGGCAGCGATGCCTTCGTCTCCGTTCGCCAGATCGGCGGCGGCGGGTCGTTCGTCACCAAAAACCGCCAGGGTGTCGTCGATGATCACACCACGGGGCGAGACGCCGTGGCCACCGTCAACGGCATCAAGGCGGCCGCCAACGGGTTGCGGCTGAGCTTCAGCTCTTCGCTGCTGAAACTCGAACTGACGCTGAACGAGTCGTACGGCAACGGCTCGACGGGGTTGGGACAGACCAGTTTCTCCATCACCGACGGCGGGGCGCTGTTCCAGCTCGGACCGCAGGTCAACACCAACCTCCAGGAGAACATCGGCGTCAAGAGCATGCAGGCCAACAAGCTGGGCAACGCCATCGTCGGGTACCTCTCCTCCTTGCAGAGCGGGCAACCCAACGAGTTGCGGAGCGGCAATTTCCAGCAGGCCTCCAAGATCGTGCAGGAGGTCATCACCCAGGTGGCGGTCCTCCGCGGGCGGTTGGGGGCGTTCGAGCGGAACACGCTCCAGCCCAACATCCGTCAGTTGCAGATCACGACGGAGAACCTGACCGCTTCGGAGGCGACCATCCGGGACACGGACTTCGCGGCCGAGACGTCGGAGCTGACGCGGGCGCAGATTCTGGTGCAGGCGGGCAACAGCATTCTCGCCATCGCCAACGCGCAGTCGCAGAACGTTTTGACGCTGCTCGGCGGATAAGCGGGCGCGTCAACGTAGACCGCGCGCATCGGTCGAGAAGCAACGGGTGCAGCGGCGGGGGACATCCCGCGCTGCACCCGTTTGCTATTCTCCACCATCAGGCGACCGGTGGTTTTGCCCGTGGGCTGCGAGGGTCCGTTTCGTCGCAGCGTGTCGGAAACACGCCGCATCGTGCCCCGTTACGGCTCCTCACCTTTCCAGTCGGGCAGTCGTCCCGGCGTCCAGGGCGCATGAGCCGCTTCGAACTTCTTCTCCAGCGCCGTCAGGTCGCGCATCAGCGCGCGAAGCTCGTCCTGCGCCTCGGCGAACGCCTCGCCCGCGTAACGGTATTCGTCACGCTGCGTCTGCGTCGGCGCTGAGGTGACGTACCAGTCCATCGCGTTGCTGATGCGGGTGGCGATCGAGGGCGGCACGGGTTCCTGGTGCTTGGCCCGCGTCCGGTCGCCGCTCAGCTTCGTCCGCAGCTTGTTCAGGCGACCCTCCAATGCGTGCAAGTGCGCGAACAGGTCGGGCTTGGCCTCCGGCGTCTCCAGATACGCCTTGCGAAGGTGGGCGATGCGCCGGGCGATCTCGTCGGTGCTGCGGATCGCGCCGCGTACCGCGCGGTACAGCTCCGCCACCTGGCGATTGAATGTCATCGCCTCCTCCTGGTCCTCCGCCGGGAAGGTCGCCAGCTTCAGCGGCACCACCTTGAAGGACACCGGTTCCGTCAGCTCGCTGATCTGCCCGTCCACCTCCTTGACGAGCGTGACCGTGTAGGTGCCGGGCAACGCCAGCGGACCGGAGGGCGACCGTTCCCACGGTGGTCGGTTTTCGTTTTTTTTCAGAGAGATCGGCTGCGTGGACGGGTAGCGCAGGTTCCAGGCCGCCCGGTGGATGCCCTTCTCGCGGGACCCCTTGACCCGGCGGACGACCTCGCCGCTTTCGTCGCGCACCACCAGCCAGACCTGCGGCTCTTTCTCCTCGTCCTCGGCCCGCAGCTCCTCCAGCGTGGGATAGCGGACCGGTTTGCCGGCTTTCATGGCCTTTTTCTCCGCTTCGCGGCGCTTCTCCTTGCGCGTCTGGAGTTTCTCCTTGAGGTAGTAGGTGAACACGGCACCGAAGGGCGGGTTCTTGGCGGTGAAGTAGGAGGCACCCTGCGAGCCGCGCCCGGTGAAACCGCCCAGCCGGCTGTGCGGGATGTAACGCAGCGCGTCCTTGACGGGGAAGACATGGGCCGCCTTTTGGAGGAGCTCCTCGGTGACATGGCGAAGCGGGGTGTAGTCGTCGAGGATGTAGAATCCCCGGCCGAAGGTGGCCATCGCGAGGTCGTTCTCCCGCCGCTGCACGTCCAGGTCGCGGACGGCGATGGTGGGCAACCCGCTGATCTTGAACCACTTCTTGCCGCCGTCGAGCGTGAAATAGGCGCCGAACTCGGTGCCCACGAACAGCAGGTCCGCCTTCTCGTGGTCCTGCTGGATGCTGTAGACGATGTTTCGCTCCGGCAGGTTGCCGGTGATCGAGGTCCAGTTCCGCCCACGATCGGTGCTCTTGAGCAGGTACGGTTTGAAGTCGCCGTTCTTGTGGTTGTCGAAGGAGGCGTAGACCGTATCGGGATCGTGAAGAGAGGCGTAGACACAACTGACGTAGGTCATGTCGGGCACTTCGGGAAAGAGGGCGATCCGCCGCCACGTCTTGCCGCCGTCCTCGGTGACGTCGATGAGTCCGTCGTCGGTGCCTACGTAGATCAACCCCTCCACCAGCGGCGATTCGCTCAGCGCCACGGCATTGCCGAAGATGGAGGTGGAGCGGTTCTTGGCGACGGCGTCCACGCTCTGGATCTTGCCCATCACTTCGAGCTGGTTGCGGTCCAGCCGCCGGGTGAGGTCGCCGCTGATGACCGTCCAACTGTTGCCGCGGTCGTCGGAGCGGAACAGCTTGTTGGCGGCGAAATAAAGCCGTGTGTGACTGTGCGGGCTGATGATCAGCGGCGTATCCCAGTTCCAGCGGTAGGGCTCCTCGCCCGGTTTCTCCCGCGGTTTGATGTCCACGATCTCGCCGCTGCGGCGGTCGTGACGCACGAGTCCGCCGTACTGCCACTGGCTGTAGACGATGTTCGGGTCTTCAGGATCGACCTGGGTCTTGTATCCGTCGCCGCCGACGGTGATGAACCAGTCCTCGTTGGCGATCCCGCCGGGACTGAGCGTCCGCGAGGGACCGCCCTGCGAATTGTTGTCCTGCGTCCCGCCGTAAACGTTGTAGAAGGGTTTCGCCTGGTCGACGCTTACGCGGTAGAACTGGGTCACGGGCAGGTTGGGTTTGAAGTGCCAGTTCCGCGCGCGGTCGTAGGTTTCGTAGATGCCGCCGTCGCAACCGACCAGCATGTGTTCGTTGTTGGCGGGGTCGATCCAGAGGGCGTGGTCGTCGACGTGGCGGTCCTTGCCCGGCACGCGGTGGAAGGTCTTGCCGCCGTCCTCGGTCACGCGCATGAAGGTGTCCAGCGCGTAAACCCGGTCCACCTCCACCGGGTCGCAGACGATCTCGTTGTAGTATTGGGGACTGGTCGTCATGTACCCGCTGCGCCTCTCCCACGTCTCGCCCCGATCGGTGGAACGGAAGAAGCCGCCCTTGTCGAACTGCGCCTCGATAATGGCGTACACCACGTCCGGATCGGCCGGCGAGATGCACATGCCGATCCGTCCCTTGTCCACGTTGGGGATGCCGTGGGTGATCTTGCGCCAGGTCTTGCCGGCGTCGGTGGACTTGTAGATCGCCGATTCCGGACCCCCGTTGATCAGCGTCCAGACCCGGCGGCGGCGCTGGTAGGCGGTGGCGTACAGCGTATCGGGATCGCGCGGGTCCATGTGGACCTCGTTGATTCCCGTATCGTCGCTGATGTGCAGGATGCGCCTCCAGGTCTTGCCGCCGTCGGTCGTTTTGTACAACCCGCGATCGCCGCCGGAGCGCCACAGCGGTCCCTGGGCGGCCACGTAGACCACGTTCGAATCGCGCGGGTCGACGACGATCCGCCCGATGTGTTCGGACTCTTTCAGGCCCATGTTCCGCCAGTGCTTCCCGCCGTCGACACTCTTGTACACCCCGTCGCCGAACGACACGCTGCGCTGACTGTTGTTTTCGCCCGTACCGACCCAGACGACGTGCGGGTTGTTCGGATCGACGGTGACGCAGCCGATCGAGTACGAGCCCTGTGAATCGAAAACGGGTGTGTAGGTGATGCCGGCGTTTTCCGTCTTCCAGACGCCGCCGGAGCAGACGGCCACGTAGTATTCCGTCCAGTCGTGCGGGTTGATGCCGAAGTCGCAGATCCGCCCGGACATCAGCGCCGGGCCGATCGACCGTGCTTTCAACCCGGCGAACGTGGCGTTGCTCAACGTGACGCCGCCGGGTTTGCCCTCCTTTTCCCCGGCCCGCACGGGGCACAGGGCCGGGAGGGCGCACAACGTGACCAGTCCGAGGGTACGAAATGGGGAATGCTTCATCGGTCAGGCTCCTTTCACAAACTCCGAGCGTTCCTCTACCGCGCCCGAAGTCGATCGACAAGCCAAAGCAGGCACGGTCACAATATCGGACGTTTCGGAGGGCGACTCAAAAAGGGGCGGTCCGCCTTCAAGGCACCGGAAACCGGCCGCAAGGAAGCCTCACCGAATGCACACGAGGGCCCGGCGGGGAGATGCTGTCTTGGGCATCGTTCGTGTACCCACCGCGGGTTTGTCCGAAGCCAGTTCGCCCGGTGGTTTTCGCGCCAACGTCTTTATTTTCAAATCGTTACGAAAAAAAGGCGGCTTCGCGAGTGACCGGGGCGGTGCTCCTTCAACGTCCATTGCGAGTCGGGGATTCGAAGTCGCGGCACAGGTCCCGCCAGTTTCGGCCTGATGCGATCCGGCGTCCTCGCCCTCCGGACGAACCCACCCGGTTTTCGACAACCTTCCCGCGGCCGGGGTGAGGTGGGTGAAATCCCACACACCGGCAAGGGACCGGCGGCGAAAAAAGATCGGAAAACGGTCGGGAAGGGACTTGACAGGAGGCGAATTGACGATATGTATATCCATATATATTTGTTAGGCGGCGGGAGGTCCGGATGCTGACGCTGACGGGGGAGTATGCGCTGCGGGCGATGGTGTTCCTGGCCCGGCAGGACGGCGGTGGTCCCGTCCCGGGACGCCGCATCGCACGGGAAACGCGGATCCCGCCCACTTACCTGTTGAAAGTTCTGGGGGATCTCGTCCGGGCCGGGTTGCTCGCCTCGGCACCGGGTCGGCACGGAGGATTCCGGCTGGTGCGCGCCCCGAATCGAACCACGCTCTACGAGGTGTTGGTCCCCTTCGAGGTTCTCGAGCACGAGCGTTGCCCGTTCGGGAACGAGATTTGCAGCGAAGAACACCCGTGCAGGGCCCACGAAAAGTGGAAACGGGTCGTGGATTCCGAAAAACGCTTCCTCAAGCGGACCACCATTGCGGATCTCGTGCAGCCGGAGGCGACGAAAGGACCGGCCCGCCGTCGGCGCAGCGGCACGAAGTCCCCCCGTCGGGAGACTCGGCGGACGTCCCGCAAGGGCGGTGGGCGGTGAAAGGCGACGTGACGAATGGGTGAAGGTGAAACAGCGGTGGCATCGCGCGGAACCGCCGACGGCTGGCCCGTCGTTCCCGTCGAGGTGCCGGACGAAACCTACTGGCGGAAACAGATCAAGTGCCAGTACGCCTGCCCGGTACACACCGACGCCCGCGGTTACGTGCGGGCCATCGCCCGCGGTGATTTCGAGACGGCCTATCTGATCGCCCGCGGTCCCAACCCGCTGGCGAGCATCTGCGGGCGGGTGTGCGGAGCGCCGTGCGAGGCCGCCTGTCGCCGCGGCTCCCTCGATCAGGCGATTTCCATCCGCGCCCTGAAGCGGTTCGTCACGGAACAATTCGGTCCGGAAGCGTTCCGGGAGGCGGAGTTCAAACCGCTCGATCTTCTTCGCCGGGTGCTTCGCCACGCCTCGGAGCGAGCGTGCAGCGGTCCGGAGGAGCTGGCCGCTTTGGCGAAGACGCTTCGCCTGCGAAACGGCAAGCCCCCCGACGGTCCGAGCGTGGGCATCATCGGCTCCGGTCCGGCGGGTCTGGCGGCCGCTCACGATCTGGCCTTGCTGGGGTACCGCCCGGTGGTCTACGAGCTGGAGCCGGTGCCGGCGGGGATGCTGGCCGTCGGCATTCCGGAGTATCGCCTGCCGCGCGATCTGATCCGGGCGGAGGTGGAGGTCATCCGCGCCCTGGGCGTCGAGTTCATCTGCAACACCCGCGTCGGCGAGGACATCACGCTGGCGGAGATCCGCCGCAAGCATCGTGCGACCATTATCGCCGTGGGGGCGAAGAAGTCGCGCTCCATTCCGATCCCCGGCGCCGACGGACCGGGCGTCTTCGGCGGGATCGAGTTCCTCCGTGACGTGGCGCTGAAGAACCGCGGCGAGGGGTCCACCCTCCGTCGTCTCGGCAAGCGGATCGTGGTGATCGGCGGGGGGAACGTGGCCTACGACGTGTCGCGGACGGTGATCCGGCAGACGGGGTATGACGTGTCGCGCAGCGCGCTGCGTCAGGCGGCGGGGGCGGAGGTGCACCTGTGCTGCCTGGAGAGCATCGACGAGATGCCGGCGGACGACGTGGAGATCCTCGAAGGAGACGAGGAGGGCGTCCGACTCCATCCGTCCCTCGGTCCGGCGGAAGTGCTCCGCGACGGGGCGAGGGTGCGCGGCGTGGTCTTCAAGCGGTGTCTGTCGGTCTTCGACGAGAAGGGGCGCTTCGCCCCGCGCTTCGATGAAAACGACCGCGTGACGATCGAGGCGGACACCGTCATCTGGGCGATCGGGCAGCGACCGGACCTGTCGTTCGTCGAGCCGGAAGCGGATTTGAAGCTCAACGAACGCGGACTGATCGACTGCGATCCGGAGACATTGCAGACCTCGGCGCAGGACGTCTTCCTGGCGGGGGACATCGCGCACGGTCCGCGTCTGTTGATCGATGCCGTGGCGAGTGGAAAGAAATGCGCCCGATCGATTCACGCGTACCTGTCGGGCCAACCGCTGTCGTCGGAGCGGGAGCTGGTCCATCTGGAGATTCCGGGATACGAGCGGGAACCGGATTACGAAAAACATCCGCGCCGTCCCGTTCCCACGCTGGAGCCGCAGAAACGGCGGGCGAGCCAGACGGCCGTGGTGGAACGCGGCTACACGCGCGACGAAGCGATGTTCGAGGCCTGTCGCTGCCTGGATTGCGGCGTGAACACCATTTTCGATTCGGACAAGTGCATCCTCTGCGGCGGGTGCGCGGACGTCTGCCCGGAGCTTTGCCTGCAACTGGTCTCGTGCGACCGGCTTGCCGGGGACGAGCGTGTTCAAAGCGCCCTGCGGGAACGATTCGGGGAGGAGGACCTAACGGCCGTTTCGGCCATCGTGAAGGACGAGGAGAAGTGCATTCGTTGCGCCCTGTGTGCCCAGCGCTGTCCGACGGGGGCGATCACGATGGAGCGGTTTTCATTCCGGGATATGTGGAACGCGCCCGCGGGGGCGTGTACGGGATAAAGGAATTCGACGATGCCCACGACGAGTCCCGAACTGGAACAAAGCCAGCGCTTTCGACCGCCGGAGACGCGGCGGGATTTTCTGGGATTGGCGGCGGCATGGTCCGCGGTGGTGGCGATGGTGATGGCGCTTCTGGGGGCGATGCGACTGCCCATGCCCTCGGTGTTTCCCGAGTCGAATTCGAAGGTCAAGCTCGGCAAACCGAAGCGCTATGCCGTCGGTTCCGCGACCTATTTCCCCAAGCACCGCCTCTGGCTGTTCCGGACCCCGGAGGGGTTTCATGCCCTCTCGGCCGTCTGCACCCACCTGGGGTGCGTGACGGAGAGAGAAGAGGACGGGCATTTCCAGTGTCCGTGTCACGGCAGCAAGTTCGCGGCGGACGGGGCGCTGCTCGCGGGTCCGGCGCCGAGAGGGTTGCACTGGGTGGAGCTGAGCGTGTCGCCGGAGGGGTGGCTGGTGGCGGACACGCTGCGCGACGTGGAACCGGGGACCGTGTTGCAGGCCTAGGCGGGCAAGCGGAGTGTCATCATGACGGACGTCGGACTGGAACCTCCCCCGAAGCGGATCGACGAAGAACGCGCCCGCAGCATCGGCGACGAGGGGGCGATGCGGGAGTTCGCGGCGAACTTCAAGGCCACCCCGCGCCGGTTCAAGGAGTCGCTCATCCGCCACGGCAAACCGACCTCGGATCGCGCCAAGTCGCAGACCGTTTTCACCAACTTCTTCCTGCACGTGCTGCCCACGCGGACGCACCTGCACGCGCTGAAAGCGAAGACGACGCTGGGGCTGGGCATCGCGACGCTGGTGCTGTTTTTGCTGCTGTGCGTCACCGGGGTGTTGCTGATGGTCTACTACAAGCCGTCGGTGGACCAGGCCTACGGGTCCATGCTGGACATCATGTACGTAGTGCCCACGGGACGGTTCATCCGCAACGTGCACCGCTGGGCCGCTCACGGCATGGTGGCGCTGGTGATGCTGCACATGGCGCGGGCGTTCTACACGTCGGCGTATAAGAAACCGCGCGAGTTCAACTGGGTGGTCGGGATGGCGCTGTTCGTCCTGACGCTGGGGCTGAGCTTCACGGGGTATCTGCTGCCGTGGGACCAGTTGGCGTTCTGGGCCGTTACCATCGGTTCCAACATCGCCCAGTCGCCGCGTGAGCTGACCGACGCCCTGGGCATCACGCAGGTGTTCGACATCGGCGGGTTCCAGAAGGAGTTGCTGCTCGGTGCGCACGAAGTGGGACAGGAAGCGCTGATCCGCTTCTACGTCCTGCACGTGATCGTGTTGCCCGTGGTGATGATCCTCCTGCTGGGCGTGCATTTCTGGCGGGTGCGGAAAGACGGAGGTCTTGTCCGACCCAAGTCCGCCGACCTGCCGGAGCAAGGCCTGGCCGCGGCGGCGGAACAGGAGTCCGGCCGTCCGGTGAAGTCCTACGGGCTGATGGCGCTGGTGCGGGATCGGACGCCGGCCGTCAACCGTGAGGTGCGCAACACGGTGCTGACCTGGCCCAACGTGATTTATGTGATCGGGGCCGTGTCGATGGTCACCGTGTTCGTGATGCTCGTGCTGGGGCTGCTGTTCGATGCACCGCTGAAGGAGATGGCCAACCCGGCCGTGCCGGAAAACCCCGCCAAGGCGCCGTGGTACTTCCTGGGTCTTCAGGAGCTGGTTTCGTATTCGGCCTTCATGGGCGGGGTGGGCATTCCGACGATCGTGGTGCTCGGTCTGGCGCTGGTGCCGTATCTCGATCGGGAACGGGAGGACTGCGGCGTATGGTTCAGCGGCTCGCGCGGCAAGCGGGTGGCGCTGGCGAGTCTGATCTTCGCCGTGGTGGTGGTGGTCGGACTGCTGGCGTTCAACGTCAACTACGGTTGGCTGCGGAACTGGGAGGCGACGGCGCACGTGCCGCAGATCGTGATCACGTTCTTCAACCCCGGCACGGTGTACGTGGCGATGTTCGCGTTGTGGTCGATCGTGGTGGTCCAGCGGACGCGCTCGACGCGGATGGGGGCGATCGCGCTGTTCACCTGTTTTCTGGTGGGGTTCGTGATCCTGACCTACTTCGCCACCGTGCACCGCGGGCCGAACTGGCAGTTCTACTGGTCGCCGAGTGATTGGCCCGTGCACTGATTCACAAGGATCGGAAATCAGCGATGGACATCAAGCAAGTCCGAGTGATGAAGGCGGTGCTCCTGGTCAGCTCGCTGGCGTCGCTGCTGGTGCTGGCGACGGCGGCCTATCAGGAGAACCTCACCGGGGAATGGCGCGACGCCCAACGCGCCTACAAGAAGCTGCTGCTGGAGACGGCGCCGGACGACAACGCCCGCAGGGTGGCCGCCTCGTTCCGCATCGAGCCGCGACAGCTCTATCTCCCGGAGCTGGGTCGGATCGACCGGTGCACGACGTGCCATCTGGGAGTGGAGAATCCCGCCGCCGGAGACGCCGATCCGCCGCTGGGCAGGCACCCGGGCGAGTGGCTCGTCCAGCATCCGCCGGAGAAGTTCGGCTGCACGATCTGTCACGAGGGGCGCGGACGGGCCACGGTGCGGGAACTGGCGCACGGCTGGGACGAACACGGCGAGGCGGTGCCCTTTGTGGAAAGGCCGCTGCTGCGCGGCGACGCGGTCTATACGAGTTGCGGGCGCTGCCACGCGGAAATCGATCTGTTCGGTGGGGAGGCGGATCTGTTCGCAGGCGGGGCGAGCGGAACGAAACTGGTGGCCGCCGTCACGGAGGAATCGCTTCACCGGACGCTGCCCGGGGCGGATCGTCTGGCGCGGGGGAAGCGTCTCACGGCGGAACTGGGTTGCCTGGGCTGTCACAAGTATCGCGGTCGCGGCGGCACGCTGGGACCGGACCTGACCTACGTCGGCGACAAAGGCAAACACCAGTTCGATTTCACGCATGTGAAGGGGGAGCACACCGTCGAACAGTGGCTCTTCGAGCATTTCAAGACGCCGCGGGAGATTTCGCCCAACACCGTCATGCCCGACATGGGGCTTTCCGATGACGAGGCGCGCGATCTGGCGCTGTACATGATGAGCCTGCATCGCAAGACGGCGCCGGCGAGTCATATGCCGCCCCCGCCGAAGCATGTGGCCTCGGCGGAACCTGTCCGGGGGGAAACGCTCTACAAGATGTTCTGCTCCGCCTGTCACGGGGCGGACGGGTCCGGCACGACGATGCGGGAGGGGTTGTGGCCGATCGGTGCCGATCCCTGGGGACGGGACTGGGATGCAAAGTCGGTCGTGGTCCAGCGACGCGGCAGCCTGGAGGTGATGGTTCCCTCGCTGCACCACGACGACACGCTGGCGACCGTCAGCGACGAGTATCTCTACGCGATCATCGCGGGCGGGCGTCCGGGGACGAAGATGCCGGCATGGGCGGACGAGGGCGGCCTCAGCGACGATGAGATCACGTTGCTCGTCTCCTTCCTGCGCCGGTGGCAGGAGCCGCCGCCCGATCGGGCGGGCGTTTCGGCCAAGCGGGGCGATCCGCGCGTCGGGGCCGCCCTGTATCGGGCCAACTGCGCCGCCTGCCACGGCGTCCGCGGCGAGGGCGGGATCGGCGTCTCGCTCAATTCCCCGACGTTCCTCGCCGTGGCATCGGATGAATTTCTCCGCGACACGATCGTGTATGGTCGGCCCAATACGGCGATGCCCGCCTGGCGGCAGTTCGACGCCCAGGAATTGAGCGATCTGCTGGCGTACATCCGCACCTGGCAGCCGCAACGCAGCACGCCGGAAAAGACGCTCGCGCTGCTGAAGAACGGTGAGGAGGCGGGCGTTTCGGCGCGGATCGGCCGGATCCTCTACGATGCGAACTGCGCCACCTGTCACGGGCCGGACGGCGGCGGCGACCTTGGACCGTCGCTGAATACGCAGGCGTTCCTGACGGTCGTGCCGGATCGGTATCTGGTGGAGACGCTCATCCGCGGTCGGCCGGGAACGGGTATGCCGAGCTGGCGGCACCTCTCCGACGAGGATGTCGCCTCGCTGGTGCGTTACATCCGGACGTGGCAGCGGAAGCCGTCGAAACCGGACGACTGGTACGCGCAGACGGTGCCGCGCGGTGACTGGGACGCAGGGCGAAGTCTCTTCCACGGTCAGTGTGCGTCCTGCCACGGGCAGGAGGCGGAAGGGGCATCCGGGCCGCAGCTCGCCAACCCCGTTTTTCTCGACCTCGCCTCCGATGTCATGCTGCGCGAGTGGATCCGCAACGGCAAGGAGGGAACGGAGATGCGCCCGTTCCGCAAGGGCGGACAGGGCGTCGCGGAACTCTCCGATCGCCAGATCGAGGACATCATCGCCTACCTTCGCTTCCTGGGCCGATCCGGAGAAGGCGCGGTGAGCCGTGTGGCCAAGTCGCCGTTCGGTCGCCCGGAAAAGGGAGCGGTGGTCTACGCGGCGAACTGCACCGGATGTCACGGTCCGCGGGGCGAGGGCGCGAGCGGTCCGGCGCTGTCCAATCCCAATTTCCTGCGCTTTGCTTCCGACGGGTTTCTGATGGCGACGATGGCCATCGGGCGACGGGGCACGGAAATGCGCCCGGTCAAGCGCGGACCGCAATCCATTCTCGGACTGAGCAGCGACGAGATACACGATCTGGTCGCCTATCTGCGCTCCTGGGAGTACGCCCCGCCGTTTCCGCGGGTGACGGGCGGATCACCGAAGGCGGCCGTGCCACATCGTTTCGTTGTGCCGTGGAACCTGAAACGGGGGCAGAGGCTGTTCCGTTCCTTCTGTGCCGGTTGCCACGGCAAGGAGGGGAAAGGTTCCTGGGCGCCGGAACTGAACAACGAGGGGTTCCTCTCGGCGGCCACCGACGGGTTCCTTCAGGCGACGATCATCCGCGGTCGCAAGGGCACGGCCATGCGCCCCTTCGGACGTGGGGCCAACGGGCTGAGCGATCTGACCATGCAGGACGTGGACGACATCGTGGCGTACATCCGGAGCTGGTCGGGCTCGACGCCTTCCCCGATGACGCTGCCGGCCGAGCGCTCGCTGCAATGGCCGGATACCGAAGAGGTGACACAAGGTCGGGCGCCGGAGACGGAGGGCGCGCCGGTCGGCGCCGTTGCTGAGGATGAATCGCGTCGCTCGCCGCCGGCCGTGGCGACGGCGACTGTTCGTGCAAGGAGATCGAAACGATGAGTGACAAACCCATGACCGTACTGGATCCGGACGGTCTTCCCGCGGAATGCACGTTCCACCGGGCGGTCAAGAACGCCTGCGGATTCGACCGGCGGGCGTTCATGCGGATGGCCGCCGGGACCGGCGCCGCCGTGGCGGCGACCAGTCTTCTGCCGGACGAATTCGTCGTGGCCCGCGCCGCGCCCACGCCGGGCGTCGACGACGGACGGGGGATGCGCCTGCTCCAGGCGGCCTGTCCGTATTGCGGGGTGGGCTGCGGGACGCTGATCAAGGTGGAAAACGGACGGGTCGTCGGCATGGTCCCCGACAAGAAGCATCCCACCAACCGGGGCATCCAGTGCATCAAGGGACTCAACGCCCATGAGCCCATCTACAAGGACCGGCTCACGAAGGTGCTCATCCGCCGCGACATGAGCGATCCGCTCCGCGGGCACGTCTCGGCCACCAAGGGACGCTTCGACGACGACGTGTTCCGCGAGGCGACCTACGAAGAGGCTGAGGAGATCGTCGCCGACCGCATCGCCGAGCTGGTCAAGGAGCGCGGACCGAACGTGATCGGCCTGAACGGCTCCGGTCAGCTCACCATGGAGGCGCAGTGGATCGAGAACCTGCTGATGAAGGGCGTGCTGGGGAGCAACTCGATCGAGGCCAACGCCCGCATGTGCATGACCTCGGCGGTCACGGGGTATTTCTACTCCTACGGCTCCGACGCGCCGCCCACCAGCTACGAGGACATCGAGGAGGCCGACTTCATCACCTTCTGGGGACACAACGCCCGCGAGGCGCACCCGATTCTGTTCTGGCGGGTGGCGGACCACAAGGCCCGCAACGACATCCCCACCTGCGTATCCGATCCGCGCCGCACGGGGACGGTTGTCGGACTCGAAGACATCAATCCGCGGAACAGCTATCACATCCAGACGCTCAACGGCGACATCAGCTACCTCAACGCCATCGCCTATCTGCTCATGAAGCGGTATCCGCGGGCGTGCATGCCGGAAGCATGGCTGGAGAAGAACACCAACGGGTGGAAGGATTACCGCGACGGTGTTTTGCAACGGTACTCGCCGGAGCAGGTGGTCGAGCGGCTCAAGCCGATCGACCAGGGGCGGGTGACGGTGGAACTGCTGGAAAACGTCGCCCGCACCTGGGCAGAAGCGTCGATCCGCGGGCGGGAGCGCGGGCGGGGCGGCGTGCTGAGCTTCTGGGGCCTCGGATACAACCAGATGCTCCACGGGCAGCACAACACCATCAGCATCATCAACCTGCATCTGCTGACGGGGAACGTGGGCCGACCCGGATGCGGCAGCCACTCCCAGACCGGTCAACCCAACGCGATGAGCGAGCGGTTGATGGGCGGACTCACCGGAAGACTGCCGTTCAATCAACCTCTCAAGAACGCCGCCTGGCGGGACCACATCGCCGACGCGTGGCGCATTCCGCGGGAGCGGCTCGCCCAGACGAGTCTGCTTCCCAACCCGGGCATGGTCCTCGGCATGATGGAGCGGGCGCTGAAGGGCGGGCTGGACGCCATGTTCTGGATGTACACGACGCACGTCCATCTGCCCGATTTGAAGAACCTGGTGCGCCCCGCGATGACCCGCATGTTCTGCGTCGTGCAGGAAATCTATCGCCACGCGCCCAACAACCTCTATGCGGACGTCATCTTTCCCGCCGCCACCTGGGGAGAGTGGACCGGCGGCACCTACATCCAGTCCGAGCGGCGGGTGTACGTCTGCGACGGGACGGCCAACCCGCCGCCCAACTGCCGACCCGACATGGACATGGCCATCGACAAGGGCAAGGCGCTCGCCAAGCGGCTGGGGCTCGATCCGGACACGATCTTCCCCTACGAAAAGAAGATCAAGATGGGCAACGGGATCATGGCCTACGATCCGGAGGACGTGTTCCGGGACATCGTCACCGCCAGCAAGGGATCGGACGCCGACATGAGCGGCATGTTGGAAGTGGAAGCACGGGACGGCATTTCACTCTACGACCAGCTTCGCACCCTGCGGGGCGTTCAATGGCCGGCGCCGACCTACGAGATCGCCAAGAAAGGCGGCACGCCGCGGCGCTACCTCGGGCAGGAAGGCTGGGCGGGCAAACCCTACGGCGCGTTCCGCCACAAGGACGGCAAGGCCCGCTTCAAGCTCTGCGAGCAGGATTACACCAAGCTCAAGGAAATCACCTCCAAGCTGATGACCTACGGCAACAAGCGGCGTCCGGGGGAAGGACCGTTCCTGATCGACGATCTCTATACCGACGGTCCCAACAAGGGCAGGCCGAAGATTCTGGTCGCCGCCCGCGACGCGGGTGTGACGCCGGAACTGCCCGATCTCGATGCCTACCGCGATCCGTCGCTGACCCTGAAGGATTTCCAGGAGCGCGATCTGTATCCGTTCTGGCTGGGACTGGGCGTGGTGTACGAACACTTCCACACCGCCAAGACCATCCGCGGGGCCACGACGCGCAAGCTCGTGCCCGAACAGTACGTCGAGGTCAACTCGGAGGACGCGAAGCGGTTCGGTCTCAAGGACGGGCAGCGGGTGCGGCTGGTGACCCGTCGCGGCTCGTACGAGGCGCGGGTTTCCGTCGGGCAGACGAGCATGATTCGTCCGGCCCGCAACCAGACCTTCCCCGGATACCTGTTCAGTCCGTGGAACCTGTCGGTGGCGGACAGCGCCGACCCGCGGAAGAACAAGTGGCTGGTCAATGCGACGAGCCACCGGGCGTGGGATCCGGTCAGCGGTCAGTGCGACTACAAGAAACTGGCCGCCAGGATCGAGCCGCTGTGATGGAGACGGCGGCGTCTGCGAAGTCACGGGCGGGGGATCAGACCGGAGAGGGGATGCCATGAGGGGCGGACAACCCACCCGTCGGGAGTTCGTCAAGCACGCCGCTGTCGTCGGGGCGGCTGTCGGCGGGGGAGTGTATCTGGCATCCGTCGAGGGAGTCGGTCGAGACGAGGCTGCCGATCCGCCGCCGCTGCGCCCGCCGGGAGCGCTGCCGGAAAGCGCCTTTCTGGCGACGTGCATCCGCTGCCTGCGCTGCGTGGACGCCTGCCCCAATCATGCCCTGGTGTCGCTGCCGATCGGGACGCCGGGCGGTCAGGGGGGGACGCCGACGTTGAGGCCCCGCAAAGCGGCCTGCATGTTGTGCGACACCGATGCGGGCGAGTTCCTCAAATGCACCGAGGTCTGCCCCTCGGGGGCGCTTCAGCTCGTCCGCAAGACGAAGGAGGAGATTCACGAAAAGGTGCACATCGGCGTGGCGGAGATCGATTTCGATCTGTGCTACTCCTACAACAACTGGAGCTGCGGGGCGTGTTTCCGGGCGTGTCCGCTGGCGGGCGAGGCGCTGACGGTGGGATTGTGGGAACGGCCGACGGTGCATGAGGAGGCCTGCGTGGGGTGCGGTTGTTGCGAGCGGGCGTGCATCCGCTATCCGCACGCCATTCGGGTCAAGGTGAAAAGCGCATGATGGGGTTTTCCCGCCGGGACGTGATTCGTGCCACGGGCGCGGCACTGCTGGTGTCGCTGCTGGGAAGCGCAGCGCACGCGCTGATGCGGATTCGGAAGGCGAGGTACCCGGCCGTTCGCCGTCCCTACGCCCGTCCGCCGGGTTTGCTGCGCCCGCCCGGCGCGCTGCCGGAGGAGGATTTTCTGGCGGCGTGCATCCGCTGTTACCGCTGTCAGGACGCTTGCGAACCGGGGGCCATTCAGTTCTTCAGCGAGCGCGACGGGCTGTTGTTCCATACCCCCTACGTCGATCCCGCGAAGAAGGGGTGCACGCTGTGCAACCAATGCGGACCGGCGTGTCCGACGGGCGCCCTTGTCCCGTTTTCGGACAGGTCCGAGGTGGACATGGGTTCGGTGGCGTTGCGGGAGGATCTTTGTCTTTCCCACAAGGCCAAGCGGATCCGGCGGGAACAGGATTTGCTTGCCCGTCTGGGGCAGCGCCCGACGAGCTCCCAGGCCGTCGTGGAACGGCGCGGGCCGTGCGGCGAATGCTACATGGTCTGCCCGCTGCGGAATCGGGCCATCAAGCTTGAACCGGGTTCTTTCCTGGCCCCCATCGTGGACCCGCGGGCGTGCGTGGGATGCGGACTGTGCGAGGAGATCTGCCGCACGGTGGTCCGCGGAGAACCGGCGATCCGCGTCGTGCGGACGCGACGGATGGCGGGAAGCGAGGCACCGG
>CAZNQN010000002.1:0-268 GCA_964574925.1 uncultured Phycisphaeraceae bacterium
ATCCATGGCGGAGACGCCCGCGATTCGGAACGTGATGGTCACCGGCGCTACCGGCTTCGTCGGTCGTGCCGTCGTCCGCGAGCTGATCGCCCGCGGGTTCAAACCCATCTGCGTCGTGCGCAATCCCGCCAGGCTGGAGGATCAGCACCGCGACCTCCCGCCGGAACGTTTCTCGGCCGTGGTGGGCAGCCTCCACGACCGTCGCGCCCTCCGCCGCGCCGCCGACGTCAGCCAGGCCGCCATCCATCTCGTCGGCATCATCCTCAAC
>CAZNQN010000002.1:278-3798 GCA_964574925.1 uncultured Phycisphaeraceae bacterium
GGCAGACGTTCCGTCGGATCCACGTCGAGGGGACGGAAAACGTGCTCGAAGCCGTCACCCGCGCCCGCATTCGGCGGTTCGTGCACATGTCGGCCCTGGGCACGCGCCCGGATGCTCCCTCCGCATACCATCGCACCAAGTGGCAGGCGGAAGAAGCCGTCCGCCGCAGCGGTCTGGACTGGACCGTCTTCCGCCCGAGCGTCATCCACGGTCCCTACGGCGAGCTGATGCAGTTGCTCAAGCGGTTCGTGTGCGGCCTGTTGCCGCCCGTGATTCCCTGTTTCGGACAAGGCACCGCCCGCGTCCAGCCCGTTTTCGTCAAGGACGTCGCCCATTGTTTCGTCGAATCCCTGCTCCGCCCGCAGACGGTGGGACAGATCTTTTCCCTCGGCGGACCGCAGGCGTACACTTGGATCGAACTGTACGAAACCTGCCGAAGGATCATGCCGAAGGCCAAACGATGGAAACCGATCGTTTCGATCCCGGTTCCGCTCGCGGAACTGCTGGCGCTGGTCTCCGCCCCGCCGATGGCGGTGGGAGAACTGCTGTTTCCGCCCCTTCGGAAGTTCCGCTTCGACCGGGGGCAGGTCGCCATGGCCCAGGAGGACAGCGTCTGCGACCCGACCGCCGCGGAAAAGGCCTTCGATATCCGCATGAGATCGTTCGAGGAAGAACTGTCGGCCTACGCCGACCTGATCCCGTAAGGAGCCGCCGATGAGCGCTTCCAAGCGCGTCAGACCCGTCGTCCTGATCGTCCGCGACGGATGGGGGGCCAATCCGTATCCCGAATGGAACCACGCCAATGCCGTCCATCTCGCCCGCACGCCCGTGGACGATGCCCTGATGCGTACCCGGCCGCACGTCCTCATCCACACCAGCGGCAACGATGTGGGATTGCCCGAGGGTGTGATGGGCAACAGCGAGGTGGGTCATCAGAACATCGGCGCCGGGCGTATCGTCGAACAGGAGATCATGCGCATCACCGGCCGCATCCGCGACGGCTCCTTCTTCGAAAACGACGCCCTCGTCGGCGCCGTTCGCCGCGCGCGGCAGACCGGCGGATGCGTGCACATCCTGGGATTGTGCAGCGACGGTCGCGTCCACAGCGATCTGGAGCATCTGTACGGTCTGCTCGAACTCGTCCGCCGCCACGACTTCCCCGGCGAGCGCACCTTCGTGCACGCCATCACCGACGGGCGCGACACACCGCCCGACGCCGGTGTCCGTTACGTGCGCGAGATCGAAGGGCGATGCAGGGAAACCGGCGTCAACCCCGTCGCCAGCGTCGTCGGGCGCTATTACGCCATGGACCGGGACAACCGCTGGGACCGGGTGGAAAAGGCCTACCGCATGTTGGTTTTCGGGGAAGGGGAGACGTTCCCCTCGGCGCAAGCCGCTCTCGAGGATTACTACGCCCGCGCTTCCGAAGCCAGCCGCCGCGGGGATGAATTCGTCACCCCCCGCGTCGTCGATGCCGGACGCGGGTTCCGACCCGTCCGCGACGGCGACAGCGTCATCTTCTTCAACTTCCGCGGCGACCGCCCGCGCGAACTGACCAAGGCCTTCGTCTACGACGAGTTCCCCTTTTCCGACCCCCGGCGGGAGGGAAAACGATCCGGTTTCGATCGCGGCCCCAAGCTCGACCTGTACTTCGTGACCATGACCGCCTACGAGGAAGGCCTGCCCGTCCGCGTCGCCTATCCCAAACCGCCGAAGATGGAAAACATCCTGGGCGCCTACCTCGCCGAGCGCGGCTGCCGGCAGTTCCGCTGCGCGGAGACGGAAAAGTACCCGCACGTCACCTTCTTCTTCAACGATTACCGCGACGAGCCCTTCCCCGGCGAGGATCGCACGATGGTCCCCTCGCCCCGCGAGGTGACGACGTATGACAAGAAACCGGAAATGTCCGCCTTCGAGGTCACCGACGTCGTTCTTAGCCGCCTGCGCGAACACGATGACGATCTGATCGTGATCAACTACGCCAACGGCGACATGGTGGGACACACGGGCAACCTTCAGGCCGCCGTCCGCGCCGTCGAGGCCGTCGATGCCTGCGTGGGTCGCGTGATCGAGGCCGTCCGTGAAAAAGGCGGTGCCCTGATCGTCACCGCCGACCACGGAAACTGCGAGCAGATGATCGACCCGGCCACCGGCGGACCGCACACCGCCCACACCACCTACGACGTGGAGCTGATCGTCATCGACGAGCGGTTCAAGGGCTGTACATTGCGCGAGGGCGGTCGCCTCGCCGACATCGCGCCCACCCTCCTGCGCATGATGGACCTGCCGCAACCGCCGGAAATGACCGGTCGCTGCCTTCTCCCCTGAGCCGCGTATTCCGTCGGTTCTGTTCTCCCCCCGCCGACGCAGATACGCGCGAGGATCGGCGGATCGAGTTCGAACTGGCCGTCTCCCGCGATACGCCGCCCGACCGTGTGAAGATTCCGGCCCAGGCGCTCTATTACGTCTGCGAGAATCGGGGCGGCAAATGCCGCTACTCGCGGCAGGACTGGACGATCGAACTCCGTGTCGATCCTCAGGCGTCGATGCTGCGCTGAGGGCGGCCCCGAAAGCATTGGTCTGCTTGACTACACCACGAGCGTCAAAATCGAAACGCGCCATCGAAGGGCCGCACGTTACAATGCGCTGACGTATTGCAGCACCTTGCGGCCGTTGCCATCGGCAATGCCGCGCCGTACACTCACGGCCCGATCATCCGGACACCGTTACAGGAGCACGCCCGATGGAATTCGATTGGAAGCGTTTTCGTGATTGGCACCCGCGGTGGTTCACGGTCTTGATCATCCTGAAGCGACTTCGCACGAAAGTCGCGGTCTTACTCGTATCGGTGTGCATGGTCGAACAGGTCTACAACCGCGACCGTCCCTTCGAGCTGGACGAACCCAACGGGTGGGTGGTTCTGGCGATCGCCCTGATTCTGGCCGGCTTGAGCATCCGGTTGGCTGCACTCGGCGTGCTCAAGAAAAAAGAACACCTCGCCACGACCGGCGTCTACTCGCTCTGCCGGAATCCTTTATATCTCGGTTCCATGCTGTTGGCGTACGGGTTCTGCATTCTTCTGAACGACGTGTCCAGTTACCTCGTTGCGACCTTGTATTTCGCCACGTTCTACCCGCTCGCAATTGCCTGGGAAGAGGCGCGGCTCGAGCAGCGCTTCGGGGAGGTTTACCGGCGATACTGCGCGACGACGCCTCGCCTTGTGCCGCTTGGTCGCTTCCGTGTGAACGGGTTCAGCTGGCGAGCAGCCTTGCAAAGCGGCGGACTCACGCTGATCGTTGCGGTATGCGCCGGGCTGGCGGGCGTGGAGGTGATGGCCGAGACGCTGGCGGGTCGGTGAATCGAGCGCCCTCGTACACGGTGCGCATCTTCCTGGCCGGCGAACACCGGGCTTCCGCCAGTGGTCGGAGCGATCTCGCATTTCGGAGGCGGGTGTTTTCCCGTCAGATGCGGCTGGAAGGCCGTAGTGCCGCGCGGGCTGAAGCACAGTTCGGAATGTAGG
>CAZNQN010000002.1:3808-4413 GCA_964574925.1 uncultured Phycisphaeraceae bacterium
CTGTCGCACGATTTGCCTGGCATTCCGTCCCATTCGCTATGCGGTATTCGCTATTCGACATTCGATTCCCGCTCTCTTGCGGCCGCGGCTCAGCTCGGGGCAGCCGCGGCTCTGTTGGTCATCCGCCGCCTCGAACTGCAAACCGTGTTTGATTCTCTCGCTCAACCGGAAGTTCCTGTTCGGACCACACGGGGAGCGGGACGGTGCCCTCACGGGCGTCGATGCGGGTGCCGTGGGTGCGGGTGGGCGTGACGCGGTCGATGCGGACGGTCACGAGATCGCCCGGTTTCGCACCTGCCGCCTCGAAGTGAACCGAGAAATACCGATCGCATCGGCCGTGGGCGATGCCGGAACCGTCCCCGTTCTCCACGATGACCCGTTCGCACGAGCCGAGGAAACGACGGCGGAAGGCGAGGGACAGCGTCCGTTCCAGCTCGGCGAGGCGGTCCATGCGGTCCCGCACCAAGGCGGGATCGACGAACGCCTCCTGCCAGCGGGCGGCGGCCGTCCCCTCGCGGGGGCTGAAGGGGAAGGCGTGGATCTTGGAGAATCCGGCCTCGCGGGCGACGTCGCGCTTCACACCCGGAGCAGGTCGAAGGCCGCGT
>CAZNQN010000002.1:4423-8680 GCA_964574925.1 uncultured Phycisphaeraceae bacterium
CCGACGATGATGTCGGTGGTGATGGCGGGACGGTCCAGCGCGGCCCGCACCCGGTCGATCATGCGGAGGAAGTCGTCGCGCGTGTACTGGCGGTTCATCCGCCGCAGGATGCGTTCGCTGCCCGACTGGAGCGGCAGATGCAGATGAGGCACGCACGGTTTCCGCGTAGCCAGCACGTCCAGGAGGGATGCGTCCACGTCGCCCGGTTCCAGGCTGGATAGGCGGAGCCGCTCCAGACCGTCGACGTCGCATAGGGCCTCGACGAGCCGGGCGAGAGGGGAACGTCCCGACCGCCTTCCCCACCGTTTCCGCAGGGCGGTGGTCCGTCCGTAGGCACCGAGGAAGATGCCGGTGAGGATGATCTCCCTGTGCCCGGCGGCGACGAGGCGGCGGGCCTCGTCCACGACCGCGGCGATCGGCTTGAAACGAACCCGCGGGCGAAGGCGGGGGATGATGCAATAGGTGCAGTGCGCGTCGCAGCCGTCCTGGATCTTGAGAAAGGCCCGCTGATGCCCGGCGAACGACTCGATCCGCTCCACGAGATGCAGTTCTTTCTGCGACTCTTTCTTGACAAGGGGCAGGGTGAGGATAGGATCGGATGAAGCGGTAGACGACCCTCCGGAGCGTGCCGGAAGGCCAGACGGACCCGGCCTCATCCATCCCTTATTCTCTCGATCCGGACGCTCGGACCCTGATGGCGAACGGTTCGGCGCCTCGCCGGACGGGGGTTCGGAGGTCCAGACCGACAGGAACTTCCGGAGTTCGGCGCAGACGTCGGCGTCATGCCCGTAGACGGCGGTGACGGCGTCCAGGCGGCGCCATCGGTCCGCCTCGGCGGCGGCGCCGCATCCGACGACGATCACCGGGACCGTTCCGTTGCGGGAGAGGCGGCGGACGACGCGGCGGCTCTTGCGGCAGGCCTCGGCGGTCACGGCGCAGGTGTTGACCAGCGCCAGGTCCCACCCGCCGGAACCGTCCTGGGCGGGACGAAGCCCGAACGATTCCAGCACCTCGCGCAGGCGCTGGGACTCGTACTGGTTGACTTTACAGCCCAGGGTGGCAAGCCGATACTGCCCGGTCATGGTGTTCGGCAGTGTATCCGGCGCGGCGGGCACTGCAACGCGGAGCGGGTGGGATGTGTGATCCGCCCGGCCGGCTCCGGCGCACAGCGGAGTATTCGAGACGATGGCGAGTCCGCAGACGGTATGGGGCATCGACATGGGGCGATGCGCACTGAAAGCGCTTCGCCTGCGCATGACCGACGACCGGGTGGAGGTGGTCGCCCATGAACACATCGAGCACGAGAAGATCCTGACCCAGCCGGACGCCGACCGGGGCGAGCTGATCCGCAGCGCGCTGGAAAAGCTGCTCTCCCGCCACGACCTCTCGAAAGACGACGTGGTGGTCAGCGTTCCGGGCCAGCACACCCTCGCCCGTTTCACCAAGCTTCCGCCCGTCGCGAAGAAGCGCATTCCCGACATCGTGCGCTACGAGGCGGACCAGCAGATCCCCTTCGACATGGACGAGATCATCTGGGACTACCAGACGTTCCAGGAGGAAGGGGCGCCGGACCTGGAGGTCGGCATTTTTGCGATGAAGCGGGAGCTGATCCGCGAACACCTGCTGTACTTCGAGCAGGCGTCGATCGAACCGGTGGCGGTGCAGACGGGACCGCTGGCCGTCTACAATGCCGCCCACTTCGACGGACTGCTCGGGGACGAGACGACCGTCCTGCTGGATGTGGGGGCGGAGAATACCGACCTGATCATCGCCACCAAGGACACGTTCTGGACACGGACGGTCCCCATCGGCGGCAACAACTTCACCGAGGCGCTGGTCAAATCGTTCAAACTGTCGTTCGCCAAGGCGGAGAGCCTCAAGCGGACGGCCGACTCCAGCAAGTACGCGCGGCAGATCTTCCAGGCCATGCGCCCCGTCTTCGCCGACCTGGTGCAGGAGTTGCAGCGTTCGTTCGGGTTCTATTCCTCGACGCGCGGGGGGGTGAAGCTGGAACGAGTGATCTGCATGGGCAACGCCTTCAAGCTTCCCGGGCTTCGGAAGTACCTCCAGCAGAACCTGGGGATCCCGGTGGAACGGCTGGACACGTTCCGCAAGGCGTCCGGCGGCGGGGCGGAGCTGAAACGCGAGCTTCTCAGCTTCGGGGTGGCTTACGGGCTGGCGGTGCAGGGACTGGGCAAGGCGGCGGTGAACAGCAACCTTCTGCCGACGGAGATCGCCAAGCAGGCGGCGTGGCGGAAGAAGCGTCCGTTCTTTGCGGCGGCGGCGGCGTGCGTGCTGCTGGCGGGCGGAATCGTGTGGTTCCGGCAGATGGCGGACATGCGGGCGCTGGCGGCTGGAGCCAGGGACGTCGCGCCGACCGTCAACGACGTCGAATCCGCGATGCGCATCATCGAAAGCGGTCCGAGTCCCGCGCTGTCCGACCGGGCGCAGGCACAGGCCATTCTCAACGCCGGTCAATTCCTGAAAAAGAAGCTCTCCGAACTGAGCGGGCAGGGTGAGCGGGAACGGCGGGACACGGAGGAGCTGATCGCCGTGCAGCAGAGCAAGGCGATCGTCCCCCGCATTCTGCGGGCCGTCCACGATGCTCTGCCGCCGCTGCCCGACGGGCTGGCGGATGTCCACGATCCGAAGGCGTTCGCGCAGGCGGTCGCCCGGCTCGGTCCGCGCGGCAAACGGCAGATCGTCACTCTCCACGAGTTGTTCATGCAGTACGAAGAGGACGTCAATGCGTATGAGTGGAAATCGCTGACGCCCGCCCCGGAGCCGATCAACGATCCCGAGTCGGAGCTGCCGGCGATGAAGCTGGAGATCGTCTGCCGCACGCCGTACCAGGGAGAAGAGAACGGGCCGTACAAGACCGCCACCGAGTTCATCAGTGAAACGTTCATGAAGAACCTGCGGAAGACGGGGCGGAAAGCGGGGCTGGGGTTCTACTTCGACCGCGTGTACCTCAACTTCGGCGGGCGGGTGGATCTGACCGGCGTCCGTGTCGCGGGGGGCGCCGGCGGGCGCGGCGGTCGTTTCGGGCGCGGCGGCGGAGGCGGTGAGGTGGTGACGACGAAGGTCGATCCCAAAACGCTCGATCCGGTCACCAATGAAAAGATGACCGACGACTGGGAATTCGAGATCTGGGTCGACGTGATCATCGGGGAAGACTTCCCCGCGCAGGAGGAACAAGGCGGAGAGGGTTGACGCCCGCGGGGGCGGGTCGCCCCCGGGGACAAGGAAACCGGGCATGATGGATTTTCTCAAACGCCACCTGTTCTACATCGTCTCGGCGCTGGTCGGCATCGTGGGGGTCGTGCTGATCTTCACGGGGATCCAGCGGATGCCGCGCGTCGTGGACCAGATGAAGCAGGTCCAGGGGATGTATGCCTCCCTGTCCGGGTTACAGAGTCAGCCGGTCAACCAGGCGAAGATCGACGCGCTCGAGCGACGCATCAAGAAGATCCGTGACGATTACCGCAAGGTCATCGAGAAGGCGAAATCGCTGGAGAAGCGGGAGCTGCTCGTGCCCGGGGTACTCCCCAACGGCGACGCACTCCAGCGGATCGAGTTCCGCAAGAAATACCATGAGGCGATGACGAAACTGCTGGATTCGCTGCACGGGGGCGGGACGGCCAACGCCGTGGACGTCGCCCGCGCCAAAGAGCTCGTCCAGCGGGAACTGGCGGACGAGGCGGAGGCGCAGCGGGATCCGACGTATGTGGTGGCCAATCCCATTCCGCCGGGACCGGAACGGACGCCGGCCGGCGTGCTGACGGAAGCGGGGGTGCACCGCAACCCGGTGGCGCGGGCGCACATCGCCGCGGCTCTGCGCATTCTCATGTACGTGACGCACTGGAAGGATGAAAAGCCGCCGGCCCCGGTCTCCAGTCTGGACTACTACGACAAGTTGCGGGATCTCAGCGCGGCCGAACCCCCGGAGCTGTGGGACGTGTGGCATGCGCAGATGGGCTACTGGATCCAGAAGGACGTGGTGGAGGCGATCGCGTCGATCAACGAGGAGGCGGCCGCCCGCCTGCGGAAGCAGGGGCAGCATCCGTGGGTGGGCAACATGCCGATCAAGGAACTGATCTCCATCCGCGTTTCGGAGGGGCTGATCCCGCCGGGGGGAGAGGCGGTGGCGGCGCCGCGGGCGGGCGGCTATGAGGAGGCCTTGCCGCCGGGGTCGGCGGCGGCCGTCTTCACCGGGCACGGCAGCGGTGACCTGTACGACGTGATGCAGTTTACGGT
>CAZNQN010000002.1:8690-21682 GCA_964574925.1 uncultured Phycisphaeraceae bacterium
TACGGTCAAACTCATCATGGACGAGCGGGACATCCCGCTGCTGCTCGAGCGTCTCTCGGCCAACCGGTTTCACATTCCGCTGCGGGTGGCATACGTGGAGGTGCCGCCGAACCGGACGATGGTGGGGAAGATCTACGGTCCGGAACCGGTGGTGAACGTGATCATGGACTTCGAGACGATCTTTTTGGGCGAGGTGTACCGGCGCTACATGCCGTCGGACGTGATCGACTCGTACGAAGTGGTGTGTCGTCCGGAGGACCATTGTCCTGAGGACGGAGGCTGATCGGTCCCCAGCGGACGAGAAGAACGACACAAGCATGGCCAAACAACTGGTCAACCCGTTTCAGCGTCACATCGAAAAGGCCGCCTTGGGCGTCGCGGTGCTGGTGCTGTTGGCGGTGGCGGCCTATTACGGGGTGCGTTCGCCGAACCGCATCGACGTGGGCGGGCAGATCGTCACGCCGGGCGACATCGACCAGCGGATCCGCGAACAGGCGATGGCGGTGCGCAACCGGATCCGAAACGCGCCCGTGGACGTGGAGGACGTGGAACCGCTGTACGGGGAGTTCGAAGCGCAGCTCGACCCGTTCAAGAAAGAAGGTTTGACCGAAGCCCTTCCCCTGGCGGCTCCGTTCCATCCCCCCGTTCCGGTGGTGGACCCGCCGGAGGGCGGATTCGGCGGGGTGCAACTGGCGGAGGTCGTTCCGCTGCAGTCCGATCCTCCGCCCAAGGCCGTTTCCGGACGAAGCACGTTCATCGTCAGCACCGAACAGGGAGAGCGATATGTCGTCGCCAACTGGGTGATGGTGTCCGCCCTGTTCAACGTGAAAGCGCAGCGGGCGGAGCTGCGAAAGAAATACGGGGCGTTCCGGACGGACGTGGTGTTCGGTCCCGTCGAACTGCAACGGCGGATGCAGGGGGCGGACGGAACCTGGCCGGAGACCTGGGAGACCGTCGAACCGTGGTACCCGAGCGGTCGTCCGCCGATCCCGCCGCCGCCGAAGATCCAACTGGTCAAGGACGAGGAGGGCGTGATTACGCTCAGCGTGGCCAGCGCCGCGGAGCTCGATCAGTACGAGCGGTTCATCCGCGAAGGACAGCGCCAGCTCGACCTGATCCGTCCGCTGCCGCCGGAGATCCGCAACGGGACGCCCTGGACGATGCCGATCCTGACCAGCCGGCGGGACGTCCTCGTGCAGGACGACTATCACCTGTACCCCAACGATCCGCCCAATCCGGACCCGGAGGACCGATACCCGGATGCGGTGGAGGAAGAGCAGGTCGCCGAGACGCTGACCAAGGAAGAGGAGATCGCCCAGAAGCTCAAGCAGGCGGAGCAACTCCTGCAAAGCGCCGAGCGGAACAAGAACCGCAACGATGCGACGCGGGCGTGGAACCTGGGCGAGGAGGTCGAACATGATCCCGCGGCCACGCCCGCGGACCAGAACCGCGCGCGGCAGATCAAGGCCCGTGCGACCCTGTTGGAGCAGCGCATCGCGCGGGAAGAACTGATGGGGACGAAGGCGCCGAAGACATCGACCGGTCCCCAGGAGGGCGAGCGTCCCCAACGGGAGCCGCCGCCGATGGAGCAGATCTGGGCGTACGACATGGCGCCGGACAGCGTGCGCAGCGGCCGCATCTATCAGTATCGCATGCGGGTGAGCATTCTGAACGCTCTGGCGGGTGAGCCGGAGAAGCTTCAGAACCCGCTCGACGCCCGCAAGGTTTTCCTGACCGGTCCGTGGAGCGATCCGGTCGAGGTGGCGGTCCCGGAGGACTTCCTGTTCTTCATCACCAGCGAGGATCCCCGCAGCGGGGAAGTGGCGCTGGAGTTCTACCGGTGGTTCGAGGGGGCATGGGTCAAGACGCCGCGACGGGTGAAGCTCGGGGTCGGGGACCGGATGCGGGATACGCAGCTCACCGTGGTGCCCAGCATCCTCGATCCGACCACCTCCGCACGCGACGAGGTCGAATATGACGCCCGCGCGACGATCCTGGACATTGATTTCGACCGCCCCTACCGGCCTCGCCGGCGCGGCAAGGAGCGGGACGGCGTGGTGTTCGGAAATCTGGACCGGGGCACGGCCGTGGTGTTCATCGACGAGGAGGGGCGACTCCACGAGCGGTTCGTGCAGACGGACAAGGTGAACCCGGAACGGAAACAGAAGAGCGAGGAACTCTATACCCCGCCGGAAAGCCAATGAATGAGGAGTGAACCCCTCTCGTTCGGTGTCGATGCCCCTCCGGAGGCGGCGGACGAGGGAAGAGGAGCTTTCCGCAACGGAATCGGGGCGGGGTTGCGAGGGGGGCGTCGCCCCCCTAGAATCAACCGGTCCGGGGTCGCTGCGGCGCGGCGGGTCTCCGGGCTTTCCCCGTTTCGTCCCGGTGATCGGGGGCGGAAGAGGGACTCTGCGCGTGTTTTGACGTAACGGGAAACGGGAAAGGCGTCGCCCGGGTATGGAGGACACACCGTCCGGGCCCTGCCTCGGCTTGATCGAGCCCGACGCCGGACGAAGGAGGACGTTCCGTTGTCCAGGACCAGGATCAGGAGTTCCGTTCGGACGGCCGCTTTGATGCTGCTGACGGTCGGATGGGGAGGGGTTCCGCCGCTTCGGGCGCAGGACGCCTCCGACACGCTGCAGGAGGCCGTCCGCCTGTTCGGTCAGGGGGACTACCTGGCGGCGCAGGAGAAGCTGGTCAAGCTGGACCGGTCCAAGCTCTCGGCGGACGAGCAGGCCCTGCGGGACGACTATCTCACCCGCGTGCAAGTCGCGCTCACCATGTACGAGAAAGCGCAGCGCGACCTGGAAGACGCGGAGACGGCCATCGACGAAGGCGAGATCGAGCAGGCACGGCGTCTGTTGCGGGGTGTGCTGGCGAACGAATACGCGGCCGCCGCCGTGCGGAAAGCCGCCACCGCCCACCTGCGTTCGTTGAAGGGGAAAAAGTCGAAGACCCAGACCCCACCGTCGTCCTCCCCCGCAGCCACAGGGACGGAGCGTGCGCCGACAGAGGAGAAAGCAAGTCCCGAAGCCCAGCCTGAGCGCGGAAAGGAGAAAGGGGAAGAGAAACCGGCAGAGCAGCGCGTACCCGGCAAGGTCACGCCGGAAGCGGTCGAACAGGCGAAAACGCTGACGGAAGCGGGCGATGCGGCGATGAAGGCCTCGCGGTTCGAGGAAGCCCGGCAGCGGTACGAGGAGGCGTTGCGGCTGGTGCCGGGCTTCCCGGAAGCGGTCAAGGGGTTGCAGCGTCTGCGGGACCATCAAGCAGTCGCCGCCGGGGAACCGAGCCGGTCGCTGCTCGAACGGATCCGGATGGAACGGCGGATCAACTGGCAGCGGGCGGTGACGGAATACCGCGACCTGGACCGGATGATCCGCGGGCATGTGCAGGGGCACCGCTTCGAGGAGGCACACCAGGCATTGATCCGCGCGCGGCAGGTGGTGGAGGCGTCGCGCCAGTATGCCGACCCGGTGACGAAGTACGAATCGCTGCGCAACGAGCTGGAGACGTTGCAGCAGTTCGTAGAGGAGGAGGAGCGTCGCTACAACGAAGAGCAGGTCGCCCGCGTCCGCCGGGAGGTGGAGGAACAGCGTCGGCGGCAGTTGGAGGAAGTCAAACAGCGTCGCGCGCGGCAGGTCGAGATGCTGATGAAACAGGCGATGCAGCATCGCAAGGACGGCGATCTCGACGCGGCGATCAACGTCCTCAAGCAGGTGGTGGCGATCGACCCGAAGAACCGACCGGCCCGCTGGACGCTGGACATGCTGGTGGACATGCGGGAGATGCGGATCGGGCGGGAGCTGCGCGACGACCTCTACCGGGAGACGCAACGGGCGCTCAACGACGTCGAACGATCCAAGATCCCCTGGTCGGAGGAGACGCAGCGCTACCCGGACAACTGGCTGGAGATCATCTCCCGCCCCGAACGGCGGCGGGTGGGCGAGAACCGTCCGGGGGGTCGGCTGTACGGTCTGCTGGACAAGAAAGTCCCGGTGGATTTCGAGGGGACGCCGTTCGACCAGGTGATCGAACGACTGGCGTCCGAACACGGGCTGAACATCATCGTCAACTGGAACGACCTGAAGCGGGCGGGCGTGGACCGCAAGACGCCGATCGAACTGAGCCTGCCGCGACAGATCACACTCAAGCGCGTCCTGAACGAGACGCTGGAACAGGCGGGCGCGGGGCTGGTGGAACTGGGCTTCGACGCCCGCGAAGGCGCGATCAAGATCGCCACCCGGGCGACGCTGGACCGGCAGACGTATACGGCCGTCTATGACATCAACGACCTGTTGATGGAGGTGCCCAACTTCAACGACGCCCCCGTCAGCGACCTGAACCGGGCGAACAGCCGGGCGATCCGTGCCCAGCAGGCCGATCGTCCGTGGAAGGTCGGCGACGACGATGACGACGAGCCGGAGGACGATCCGGAGCGCACCGACCGGGTGCAGAAGATCATCGACCTGATCGAAGACACCATCGCTCCCGACAGTTGGATCGACCGGGGCGGCACGGTGGGGACGATCCGGGAGATCAACGGGCAACTGGTGGTGACGCAGAGCAGCGCGGCCCAGCGTCAGATCGGCAACCTGCTGGGCAAGCTGCGGGAACAGCGGGCGATTCAGATCGCCATCGAGGCGCGGTTCATCTCCGTCTCGAGCCACTACCTTGAAGAACTGGGGGTGGACATTGACCTGGTGCTCAATTCGGGCAATGCAGGATTCGATTTCGTCCCGACCGGGCAGGGGCCGCTGACCGACCCGGTGCTGGGCAACGTGGTGCTGCTGCCGCGGACGTTTTCACGTCTGGGGTTCGTGCCGACGACGCCGGCGCTGGGGAACCAGCTACAGCAGACCCCGGCGCAGCTCGCGCAACCGTTCGGGCAACCGGTGCTGGTTCCGCAACGATCCGGCGGCGCGAGCGGGAGCCGGCTGACGCCCCTGCCCATCATCAACCAGGTCACGTCGTTTACCGCGCCGACGAATCTCGGCAGCGACGTGCCGGGCAGCTTCGCCGGTCAGCCGATCGGTCCGGCGTTCAGTCTGTTCGGCAGCTTCCTCGACAACATCCAGGTGGATTTCCTGATCCGGGCCACGGAAGCCGACTCGCGGACGAACGTGCTGACGGCCCCGCGACTGGTGCTGTTCAACGGACAGCGGTCGTGGGTGGCGGTGACGATTCAGCAGAACTTCGTGAGCCAGCTCAACCCGGTCGTGGCCACAGGGGCGGTCGCCCAGGCGCCGCAGACGGCGACGATCGACTCGGGCGCGGTGCTGGATGTGGCGGCGACGGTGACGGCGGACCGCCGGTACGTGAACATGACGCTCCGTCCGGGGTTGACGCGGCTTCTGGATCTTCAGACGATTCCCTTCAGCGGCGGCGGCGCCGGCGGCGGGTTCGGCGGGGGCACGGCGCTCAACGCCTTCATCCAACTGCCGACGCTGTCCAGCCAGCGGGTCCAGACCACGGTGTCGGTGCCCGACGGGGGCACGCTGCTGATCGGCGGACAGAAGCTGGCGTCGGAGACCGAGGTGGAAGCGGGCGTCCCCATCCTGTCCAAGATCCCGATCCTCAAACGGGCGTACCAATCCCGCTCGATGGTCAAGGACGAACAGACCCTGCTCATTCTCGTCAAACCGAAGATCCTCATTCAGACGGAGCAGGAGCAACTGGCGTTCCCATCGTTCGGGCAGGAATAGACCGGGGCCGATCGGCCTCGTCGATCGCATGTCATCGTGGATCGCGTATGCGTGGACGGCGGTTGTGCTGACCGTTTCTCCTCCATCGGGCGGCGGCGTGCAAACGTATGCGCCGGGCATCCGCGTCGACTGGCGGCAGCGGCGGGTGGAGGTGGAAGCGGAAGTCGTCCTGCGGGAAGGAGCGCTCGAGCTGCTCGCCTGCTCGCCGCAGACGCGCGAACATGAGAGCGTCTTCGTGGTCCGTGCCCGTCCGATACGGTTGTTCCAGGCGATGGGGCTGATCGGTCTCGAACCGGGCCGGCCCGTCCGCTACGACGCCAAGACCGATCGTCTGGATCCCCCCACCGGGGAGCCGCTTCGCATCCGCGTCCGCTGGGAATCGGGACGCAAGAAAGGGCGGGTGGAGCCCGCTTCCCTGTTTCTGCGCCGGGTGGACACCGGCCAGCCGCCGGAATCGGTCCCCTGGGTCTTCGCCGGCTCGCGGCTGTTCGAGGATCGGCGTTTCGGAGCGGACCTGGACGGCACGGTGATCTGCGTGGTGGATTTCGACACCGCCCTGATCGCGGTCGGAGCGTTGCACACGGCCGACAACGCAGCCCTTTGGCTGGAGGCGAACACCGAGGAGATTCCGCCCCTGGGGACGAAGGCGACGATCCTGATCGACGCGGCGACAGCCAGTCTGGACGTGCGGGTGGACGCCGAAGGGCACCTGTGGAAGGGTCGGGACCGTCTCCGCCCCGGCGATCTGCTGCGGTGGGGAGGGCGGCAGGAAGCCGATGGCCGGGGGTGGCGAATCGTCCTCCGCCCCTCGCCCGACGTCAGCGAGCAGACCGTCCGGCGGGTCCGGGAGCGGCTCCGCAAGGCGGGCATCGCGGCGGATCGCCTTCTCGTTCGCCCGCCGCGCGTCGAGGGGGGACTTATGCCCCGTCCGGCGCCTGAAAAAAGGCCGCCGCAGCGTGAACGATCCGAGAAGCCGCAGACCGGCGGTTGAGCCGCGCGGGGATGCGGGGATAATCCGATCATGATGAAAACCGCGGAAGATTCCGAAGCCGCTCTGTCGTCTTCGCTCTCCGGAGACGGACTGGACCGGGCGGCGGTGCTGGCGTGCGGTCGGCGGGTGATGGAGGCGGAATCCTCGGCCATCCTCGACGCCCGCGGACGGCTCGACGAGGCGTTCGTGGACGCGGTGGCGTGCCTCTTGAACTGCCGGGGTCGGGTCTGCGTGACGGGGATGGGCAAGGCCGGCCTGATCGGGCAGAAGATCCAGGCGACCCTCGCCAGCACGGGCACCCCTGCCTACACCCTCCATCCGGTGGACGCCCTCCACGGCGACCTGGGGATGATCCGGGAGGGGGACGTGGTGCTGGCGCTGAGCAAGAGCGGCAGCTCGGAGCTGGTGGAGCTGCTGCCCCGTCTGAAGGAACTGGGGTGCTCGATCATCCTGCTGACCGCTCATCCGAAGTCGGAGGCCGCCCGCTACGCCGATCACGTGCTGCACATCGGCACCACGGAGGAAGCGTGCCCGCTTCGGCTGGCGCCGAGTTCCTCCACGGCGGCCATGCTCGCCCTCGGGGACGCGCTGGCGCTGACGGTGATGGAGCAAAAGGCCGTCCAGCCGGAGCAATATGCCCGTTATCATCCCGGCGGGGCGCTGGGAAGACTGCTGATGAAGACGGAGGAGATCATGCGGACGGGTGCGGACTGCCCCACCGTGCCGGTCTCCGCGACGATCGCGGAATGCCACCGGGCCATTCTGGAAGCCCCCCGTCGGGCGGGTGCGGCGGCCGTGGTGGACGACCGTCGGAAACTGGTCGGCATCATCACCCACGGGGATTTCTTCCGCCTGTTCACCTCCGGCAAACCGCTTGCGGAAACGGGCGTAAAGGAAGTGATGACCCGCGATCCGAAACGGATCCCCACCGGGGCGCGGGTCAGCGAGGCCCTTGCCCTGATGCGACGGTACGCCATCGACGAACTGCCCGTGGTAGACGAGACGGGAACGTTGATGGGCATGATCGACATTCAGGACCTGCTGGCCCGCGGGTTTACCGTGGTGGAGGAACCGAGCTGATTCGTCCGGCGAGCGCGGACATGCGGTCCGTAACATCGAAGGGTCGTCGAATCCACCCACGGGCGAGGTCCGTGGGTTTTTCGTATGGGAAACCTCGGATTTGCGCGGACCCGTCCGGGTCGGGAAGGTCCCGAAGGCACCGAGCCAAGCGGGGCGGGCGACCGCGGCCGGGGCGGGCGATTCGCGCGGGCTTCAAGCCTGCGGCTCCGAGTTCCGGCAGATCCGTGAATCCACGCGCATCGTCCAGACGAACGTGAGTCGAAGCGTCCGTGAAGCTGTCCATCGTCATCCCGGTCTACAACGAGGTAAACACGCTGGAGGAGCTGCTCGCGCGGGTGATCGCCGTGGATGTCGGCATGCCCAAGCAGATCATCATCGTGGACGATGCCTCCGTGGACGGCACGCGGGAGGTCTATCCGAAGATTCAGGCCCGCTGGCCCAACGAGGACATCACCATCAAACTGCAAGCGACCAACCGCGGGAAGGGGGCGGCGCTGCGGGAAGGGTTCAAGCTCGTCGACGGCGACTTCGTCATCATCCAGGACGCGGACCTCGAATACAATCCGGAAGACTACAACTATCTGCTCAAGCCCATCCTGGAAGACAAGGCGGACGTGGTGTACGGCTCGCGGTTCCGCGGCGGGGCGGCCCATCGCGTGGACCGCTTCTGGCACACCCTGGGCAACAAGATCGTCACGCTCTTTTCCAACATGCTCACCGACCTGAACCTGACCGACATGGAAACGTGCTACAAGGCCTTCCGGCGCGAAGTCATCGAGGGTCTCGAATTCAAGAGCAACCGGTTCGATTTCGAACCGGAGTTCACGGCCAAGATCGCCAAGCCGAACCGGCACGGGAAACGGTGGCGAGTCTACGAGGTGGGCATCAGCTACGCCGGACGGGGACGCGACGAGGGCAAAAAGATCCGCATCTGGGACGGCCTTCCGGCGCTGTGGGCGATGATCCGGTTCCGCTTCTTCGATTGACACCGAGCGGTCGAATCGGTACGAGGCGGAGAGGAGCCTGAAAGGACGGCCGCCGTGTCACCCCGACGCCCCGGCCGCCGAACGCGAAGGGAGGTCGTTCCATGATCGCAAAAGAGAGTTTTTCGAAACGGTACGTGCGTGATGATGCCATGGTCTTGTCACTTCGGGGCAAGCGACGTACACATCCCCTCCGACGGTTGCTGCGGGCGTACCTGGCGGCCGTGCTGGTGAGCCTGGCTGCGGATACCGTCTATGCCGCCGGCGGCGGGACCGCCCTTCAACAGATCACCGTGGGGACGACCGGCTTTACGCCGCTGGTGCTCTTCCCCCTTCAACTGGCCGGTTGCCTGCAATCGAGCGACGGAAACAACGGATAGGGAGTCTTTCATCGGGGGGCTCCGAACCGCAGGCGTCTTGCCCGCGGGGCAAAACCGCAGTTCTTCCGCTTCCGAAAGGGAAACGAGCGGGGAGCGCCGTCTTGCAAAATACCCTACCGGATCCAGCGCATCCGGCCGACGTCGGGAATGAGGCCCCACTGGTTGAGACCGGCGATCGGCAGCCACGTCAAACGATGGCCGGCCGGCCAGTACACGAAAAAGGCTTCGCCGATGAGCTGGTCGCGGGGAACGGTGCCGAGCTGGAAATCCTCCCCGCGCGAGACGAGATGCGGGCCGACCTCGTCCCACAGGCGGGAATCCTTGCTGGCGGTGGTGTTGTCGCCCAGCATGAAATACTCGTGTTCGCGAAGCAGGATCGGATGGTGCGGGCTGGCCCATCCTCCGGGTGGAGCCCACGACAGGCGCAACGCCCGCTGGGCCGGGTCGTGATAGTAGTATTCGTCCCGCTCCACCACCAGGTGGACCAGATCCCACGATCCGCCCTCCCCGTAGATGCGCGGCGGCTCGGTCCGGCCGGATGCGACGCGGCGAAGATCGGTGAGGTTCGGGCCGTAATACGCCGGTGACTGCGGATCGGAACTCGAGGCGAGCACCTCCCTGTCCCCGATCCGGATCGCCAGACGGTAATCGACGTTCTCGAAAGAAACGGCCACCGGTTTTCCGGGAACGAAGGGGTCGATGTGCGCCTCGGCCATCGGGGGGTCGTTGTCGCGGGGCACCTGCGTAGATTCGACGAGCCGGACGGTTCCGTCCATGCCGATCACAGCCCAGAAGACGCGGCGGCGTTTTTCGAGACGGATGCGCAGGGTCCCGGTAGACGTGTGCGGGGTGAGAACGAATCGGACGCGGAGATCGGCGACCGGCGCGTAGCGCCGCTGATAGATGTTGTAGGCGCAAAAGGCGCCGATGTCCTTGCCCATCAGCGCGATGAAGTCGTTTTGCAGACCGCGATCCTCGAAGCGCACGCGGCGGTGCGATGCGTCCCATCCCGAGGCATTTCCTTGAGCGGGCAGCCAGGCGGGCTGCCGCGGTCCGCGGTTTCGCGGCAGGTAATCGTGATCGTACACGACGAACCAGAGGCTCTGCTGGGCGGCGGGCGTCTTGCGGGGGATGCGCATCTTCTTTTCCAGCTCGGCCATGACGAACGGCGGCGGCGAGCGCAGCACGCCTCGCATCTTGCCCGTGCGCAGGAGGTATTTTTCGTGTCGGATGCGGTCCAGCTCGGCGCGGGTCTTGTCGGACAGCTCGGCAAGGGGCACGGTGAAGACGTCGCCGTCCACGATCATCAGCACTTCGTTGGGCAGGCCGACGAGGCGTTTGATGAAGTTGGTCTTGCCGTCGGAGGGATCCTTGAAGACCGTCACCTGCCACCGGTGGGGTTCGAGCGCCGCGGCGCCGAGGTCGAGCGGCCACTTCAGCACGAGGATGCGGTCGCCGCGCTGCGCGTTGCGGCGTTCGTCGGTGACCGGCAGGGCGCCGTTGGGATAGTTGCAGTTGGGACAAACGGCGCGGGCGCCCTCGCGGACGACACGGTACGAGCGGCGCGGATCGTCAGGATCCTTGACGCCGTAGGCGAACTCGAACCCGCAATTCTCGCAGCGGATCGTGCCGTGCGCCCCGTAGAGCGTGGGCGCCATCGAGCCGGTGGGAATCACGAAGGCCTCGACGATAAACGCTCGAAACACGAACGCCAGGATCAGGGCGATGACGAGGGATTCGAGGGTTTCCTTCAGGCCCTCCGGCTCGCCGGTCGTGGAAGGAGCAGGTACCGTCTGTGCGTTCATCGTCTGGATGGACTCCGTAGGAAGTCGGTTCCGCGCGCCGCTGTGGAATTGTTACCGGGAACAGGCCGCGCGGCAATCGAACGGTCGACGGCGGGGCGGGTGCGCCGTTGTTTCCGGACGTTTAGCCGCCGAACCGTTCCTCCAGGCGGGCGAGGTTCTTTCGGGCTTTTTCATGGTTCGGATCGGCGGCCAGAGCGCGCCGGAAGAGCGTGCGAGCCTCCTCGGGGCGCCCCATGCGGACGGCCAGCACGCCCGCATCGTTGAGCCAGTCGGCCCGATCGGGCTCCTTGTCGATCGCCTTGTGATACGCCTCCCAGGCGGTTTCGTTGTCGCCTTCCTTCATGGCGGCCCGGCCAAGCGAGGCGTAGACGAAGGGAAGCTCGATCCCCTTCTCCAGCAGCGCCTCGCAATGTCGGCGGACCTTCTCGGTCTCTCCCTTCTGAGCGAGGAAATCGATGCTTTCGATTTCCGGAAGGATCTTGACGTAGTCCTTCGGATCGGGGCGGGTGGTGTCGAACGTGAACGCGATGCGCACCGGGCCGCCGGTGTACCCCAGTTGTCGCAGACGGCGCAGGGTTTCTTCGTCGGTGGACGTCTTTCCCGTTTCGTGCACGGTGACGGTGGCATCGAGCCGCGCACGGAGTTCGGCGCGGAGTTCCCGGACGTTGCGAGGCATCTGTTCCGCCAGATCGTGCGTCTCGTCGGGATCGGCGCGCAGGTCGTAGAGTTCCGGGCGGGTGGTCTGGATGAACTTCCAGCGGAGGCCTTCCAGCGCGAACAGGGCGTTCAATCCGTACTTGGTGCCGGACAGCGACTCGGAATAGATGTATCGCTCGCGAGGCGGAGGCGGCTTGCCCTGAAGATACGGCAGCAGGCTCTTCCCGGAAAGATCGGGCGGCACCTCCAGCTTCAGCACCGACAGCACGGTGGGCACGATGTCGATCAGCCCCACCTTGGCCGAGTCGATCACCCGTTCGCTGGTCTGTCGGGGCATTTTGATCAGCAGAGGGACGTGCGTGGTGCTGCGGTAGACGAAGATGCCGTGCACCGCTTCTCCATGCTGGCCCAGTCCTTCCCCGTGATCGGCGGTGATGAGGATCAGGGCGTCGTCGAACAGACCGGACGCTTCGATGTGTTTCAACAGGCGACCGATCTCACTGTCCGTGTAGGCCACCTCCGCCGCGTACGGGTGCTCGGCGAATTTCAGGTCGAAGGGAGACGGTGCCCGGTACGGATGATGAGGGTCGTAATAGTGTACGAAGAGGAAGAAACGCTCATCGGCATGCTGTTGCAGCCAGGCGAGGGCGGCGTCGGTGACGTCCTTGGCCCGTCGTTCGGGATACCCGGCCATGAACGTCAGACTCTCGTCGAACTTGGCGTCATAGGTGTCGAACCCCTGGGCCAGGCCGAACCGGGGATCGAGCACGAAGGCGCCGACGAAGGCGGCCGTGGTGTAGCCGAGCGGCTTGAGTCGCTCCGCAAGGGTGGTGACGGAATCGGGCAGGTGGGCGAACAGGTTGTCGTGGACGCCGTGGGCGGGAGGGATCAGACCCGTGAGCATGGAGCAGTGCGCGGGCAGGGTCATCGGCACGGGCGACGTCGCCTCTGCGAAGCGCGTCGCCCGGTGGGCGAAGCGGTCGATGTTCGGCGTGAGGTTCCAGCGCTGGCCGTAACAGCCCAGATAGTCGGCGCGGCAGGTGTCGATGCTGATGAGGAGGATGTTGGGAAAGCGCGGGGGACGGTGCCGTTGCAGCGTCACGACGACGAGGACGATCGCAACGACAATCGTGCCGATCAACGCGATGAAAAGACGCCGCCTCACCGTTTCTCCCGATGTCTTCCTTCTTTGTGTTGCGGCCGCGCGGCCGAAACCGACATTGTACCCGGATTTCGTCTGCGGTCTTCCTTCGAGAAGGCGGAACGTCGGGGTTTACGGGAGGAGATCGCCGAGTCCGCGCAGGGGGGACAAAGGAGCCGGCAGCGGTTCGACGCTCGTGACGAGCCAGCGGTCCGACACCCGCCGGAACGTCAGACGCCAGCGGGTGTAGAGG
>CAZNQN010000002.1:21692-25064 GCA_964574925.1 uncultured Phycisphaeraceae bacterium
GTAGAGGCGATCGCGGTAGACGTTTTCCCCGCGGACGGAGCAATAGGCGTCGAATGCGGCGGCGGCTTCATCGGGTGAGTCGAAGGTCACGTCGAAGCGGCGCAGGTGCGGTTGATCCACGGCGTAGTCCGTCAGCGTGCGTCGCAACCGTTCGAGGAATGTCGTTTTGTCCTCGTTGTTGTCCGTGTGGAAATCCTCGGAAAGGGCGGCGGCGATCCGCTCCACCTGCCCGTCGTCGACGTAGCGTCCCAGCCGGTGGCAGAGCCGGATGATCCGCTCCCGCGGCGTGACCACCATCAGGGAGACGACCGGCAGCGAGACGAGCGCGATCAGGGACGCTGCCAGGAAGCGGGAGCGCAGCGGCGTGCGGGCACGGGCCCAGAGAACCAGCGACGCAAAGGCGAACGACGCCAGAACGATCACCAGAAGGACGATCCGTTCGAACAACAGGGCGTACAATGCGTTCTCCGGTGGCCGGTGAACGGCGAGGGTCGAAGCGGGTCGGTGTTCTGAAGCCCGCTCGCTACGGGCTCGCGCCGGCGGCGACCAGGTCGCCGTGCCCGCTCCGCCGGGTCACGGGCGGCCAGTCCCGCGCCGGATCGTACCAGGTTTCGAGCACGCGCTGGAAGGCGTCGGCGCCCGAGGCCTCGATGAAGGCCTGCCGGACCTCCGCGGCGCAGGGGTGATGCTCGGCGTACTTGATCCCGAACTTGCGCATGATCTTGGTGCCGCGCTGATCGCCGTAGGATTCGCGGACGGCCTGCCAGTGCCAGGCAATCGCCTCGCGCTGGCGGGCGATCGACGGCGGCGGGAGCGGATCCCCCCGCCACAGCGCCCGGCATTCCTCGAAGATCCAGGGGTTGCCGATGCAGCCGCGGGCGATCGTCACGCCGTCCACGCCCGTCTCCTCGATCATCCGCACGCACGATTCGGCGCTGAACAGGTCGCCACTGCCCAGCACCACGCGGTCGCCGAGATACCGCTTGACTTCGCGGAGAAAGGACCAATCGCTCGGCCCGACGTATCGCTGGCGGACCGTCCGTCCGTGGACGGTGACGGCCGATGCGCCCAGCGCGAACGCCCCGTCGAGGATACGGAAGAAGTTGCGGCGCGATGCCGCCGTATCGTCGAACCCGCGGCGCATCTTGACCGTCACCGGCCGCCGCCCGCCGACGGTCTCGATCACACTGCGAACGATCGCCAGCGCCGTATCGGGATCGGAAAGCAGGTATCCGCCGCGACAGCGGCCGAGGACTTTCTTGACGGGGCAGCCGAAGTTGATGTCGATCACGTCGTAGCCGGCCTGGACCATCGCGTCGGCGGCGGGGGCGAAGCGATCCGGGTCGGCGCCCATGAGCTGCCCGCCGACGGGATGGTCGTCGGGAGGAACATGCAACATGCGCCTTTGTTTCCGCCCGCCCTCGAGCACCAGCTTGTCCAGCACCACCTCGTTGAGGGCGTACGGCGCCCCGTACCGACGGGCCAGGCGGCGCATGGGCAGATCGCTGTAGCCCGACAGGGCGGCTTGGACGAAGGGCACGTCCAACGTGATGTCACCGATTCGCAGCATGGTATCCTTGCGGAAATCGATCCCCCGCCTCATTCCTTACGGATTCGTTCACGCAACCATCAAGCGAACAGGATAGCGGATGATCGCACGCTCCGAAACGAGCGCGGAGCGGGTTCGATGAAATGGCGAATGAGCCGACGATCGGACCGGATACGATCGTTGAGGTACGAAGTTCTCCTGCCGTTCGTTTCATTCACGATTCTTCTTCCGCTTCGAGGTTCTCACCTCTGCTTCCTCACCTGTCTGCGTGCGGTCACGCACAGGGAGGCGGTCGCGGCTCTGTTTCCGGTCCGTGCCGATCAGGGATTCGAGCAGGTCGCAGGTTTCGTCGAGTCCTGGTCGGATGCGGGAAGCGACATCGGCACATCGTCCGGACATGGCCGGGTCGTTCAGCAGTTGCTCGATCACCCGCGCGCCTCGCGCGGGCGTATAGCGGCGCGGACCGAGGGCATCTCCCACGCCGAGGCGGATCAGTCGTTCCGCGTTGTCGGGCTGGTCGAACGCCCTCGGCACGACGAGCTGGGGCACGCCGGCGGCCAGCGCCTGCGAAGTCGTCCCGATCCCGCCGTGGTGGACGAGCAACGCGCAGCGGGGCAGGAGCAGACTGAACGGAACGTAGCTCGCGTGGAGCACGTCCGGCGGTTGGGAGGCGGGGAGCTGTTCGGGATGTCCGGTCAAAAACAACCCCCGTCGGCGCAGACGGCGGCATATCTGTGCGGAGACGTCGAAGAATCGCGCGGCGTGCCGCATGGCCGACCCGGCCGTAAACGCCAGGGGCAGCGGTCCGTCGTCGAGAAAACGCACGACCTCCGGCTCTACGGGCGTGAGGGGCGATTCGTCGAACAGGGGGAACCCGGTGAGGCGGGAACCGTCCGGCCAGTCGGATTGCGGCGGCGCGAACCAGTCGGGGAACAGGCCGATCACGCGCTGCGGCGAGTGCAGCCAGTCGAGCACGCTCGTTTGCAACGGCTGGAGACCGAGTTCGGTGCGCAGCGTGTCAATCTCGACGCGAAAGAGCCGATCCGCCAGCCGGTGCGTGACGCCGTAGGCGAGACGGCGAAACGGGTAGGGCAACCGGACGGTCCAGGCCAGAAAGGGCGGTCGAGGCGGACGGAGCAGACTCGGGAAGGCGAACGGTTGGAGATGGATCGTCGCCAGCGGCAGGCCGAGGGTTTCATGCGCCAGCCGCGCGCCGAAGGCCAGCGCGGAGGCGGCGACCACGGTGGCACCCGGGCGGTGCAGTCGGGCGACGGCATCATGCACGGCTCGCGCCGGTTCCAGACCGCCCCGGCGGGGGACGAGCAGCAAACCTCGGCGCGGGTGCCACAGATCCGGATCCCGCGTGAAGCGATCGTAATCGTCCTCCGTTCCGATTTCGACGAAGTGCAGTCCGCTTCGGCGGATGAGCGGTTTGAAGTGGGCATTGGTGAGGACGAAGACCTCGTGACCCCGATCGCGCAGCACGCGACCGAGACCCACGTACGGATGCACGTCACCGGCGCTGCCGACGGGCACCAGGATGAAGCGGGCGGCGCGGGGCACGGTTTCCCTACAACAGTCCCGCGAGGTGCTCGATCACCGCGCGACGCACCTCGTCAAGGGAACCGCTGACGCGGGCGCCGGCGGCGCGGGCGTGACCGCCCCCGCCGAACGCCTCGGCCACGCGGGCGACGTCGATATCGGGGATCGGGAGCGGAACCGCCTCTGCAACGGAACCTTCCGGCGCCTCGCTCGATACCGCTCCCTCACCTGTCTGCGTGCGGGCACGCACAGGCAGGCGGTCGCGGCTCAGTTGGACGGTC
>CAZNQN010000003.1:0-2539 GCA_964574925.1 uncultured Phycisphaeraceae bacterium
GGTCGCCGTCGACGTCGCTGGGTTCATACCGCGGGCCTTGAACCCATGCGTTTCCGTCCCACAGATAGGGTATGGCGGACCCGTCGTAATACGCCGTCACAACAAGCACGGCATCGGTGGCGCCAACATGCTGACCAAATCCTAATGCACGGGGCGGAGAAAGCAAAAGTGCTGTCTGCTGCCAAGCTTCAGCCCTGTGGCGAAAGACATAGACCGAGTTTAGAGCTGCGACGGCCAGTACGTCGTTCTCTAGCTCTATGGATCCACCGAAATTCGGGCGCCCCAATTTTGGGGGCGTGAGAACTGTTTGCAGACGCCAGCCCTGGGTTCCACGACCATAAAGATACACAGCGCCCGCATTGCAATCGGGTGTGTCCGGCGGGCAGGCTTGGTCATCCCACGAGGCACCCACGGCAATCATGTCGCCCGCAATCGCGACTTCGTTTCCGAATCGCTTATAACCCGGCGAGTTGTCGTTCAAAAGGGCTTCCTGATACCACGCCCTGCCATCCCCGTGGAACACGTAGGCGCGATCGTCCACGAACTCTCCACCGAACCCCGCGCCCGGGGCGCCCACGACGACGGTCTCCCCGCTGACGGCCACGGCGCCGCCGAATCCGTCCGAAGGCGCCCGGTTGGAGGGATCGGGCACAAGGACCGCCTCCTCCCGCCAGACGTCGTCGGCAGGGTTCGCCGGCGTGCCCCCGTCGTCCCGCCGGAACACGTACGCATGGGCCGCGAAACCGCTGCCATAGACCGTATAGTGCGGCGCCCCGGCGACGATCACGTCGCCGTCGATGGCCACCGCATAACCCATCTGATCTTCATACTGCGTCCGGGAACCGGTGAGCTTGGCCCGCTGGACCCAGGTGCCGCGGTCGAACTGATAGACGTAGACCGCGCCGTGCAGATCCCGATCTTTATACGCGCCGACGACGATGAAGTCCCGCCAGATGGCGACACTCTCCCCGAACCCCCTGCCCCCCCCTTGATCGAGATCGCCGGGAAAGAGTCTCTGGAATTCGAATTGCTGACCGAGAAGGGGAGAAGCACCCAGCGACGCCCATACCGCCACCGCCCGAAGCGCCCCCCTGCGGAACCTCCCTGCCGACGCGTTCATGGCCGGTCCCTCGCGCAACCTGATCGCCTCGCGCCGCCCGCACGCCCGTCGTATCCTAGACGCCGCCCGAAGCGAAAACAACCCGACCCACACGCGGCACGCGGCTGTCGCCGCGGGTCGGGCGACGATCGGTCCGTCGGGAGGGTGAGCGGGTGAGCGCAAAAAAACCGCAGCGGTGGGTCGCCGCTGCGGATTCGTGCACTGCGGGCTCGTTCGATTCGTGTCAGCCCTTGGCGGCGAGTTTTTCCATCGACTCGATCAGGCGTTCCATGCGGAAGGGCTTGTTGAAATAGTCGTCCACGCCGAGGCTCTCCGCCCACACCTGGTGCCGTTTGCCGGAGTTGCCGGTGATCATGATGACGAAGGGACGATCGCCGCGTTTCTTGCCCTGGTTCTTCTTGAGTTTCTCCAGCACGAGAAACCCGCTTCGCTTGGGGAGCATGGCGTCGAGGACGATCAGGTCGGGGTCGAAGTCGGCCGCTACTTCCAGCGCCTCGTTGCCGTCCGCGGCCGTCTTGATATCCGCGCCGGTCTCGTCCAGCACCGTGCGCAGGGCGGTGATCATGTCCGGATCGTCGTCCACCAGCAGAATGCTCTTTCCTTCCAGAGCGGTTGCCACGGTATCGCCTCCCTCGGTCTCGTCGTCGCGTTGTCGTTGCGTCCTGGGGCTACGACGGGATTCGTCGCCTCTCCGCGCTTTCGGCGCCGGACGGTTTCGGACCCCTTCCCCCGATCGAGTATAGAAACCGGACCCGACCGGATCAACCCGCGCATCACGCCGGTCGGGCTCGTGCGAACCGAACGGCGGCGGGCGATACGTTCGACCTTGTCACCGCCGCCGGTCCTTTACGATCGCCGCGGCCGTGGTAGACTCGTACGTCCGAAAACCGTCAAACGCCGGGTTGAAGGAGCGACCATGGCTCGCAAGTGGCTGATCGCGCCGCCCGCCCCGGATCTGGAGTCGAAAAGCCGGGCGTGGGGCGTTCCCCCGATTCTCGTTCAACTGCTTCTCAATCGCGGATTGTCTTCCCGGGAAGACGCCCGCCGGTTCCTTTCGCCCCGCCTGCGCGAACTCGATCCGCCGCACACCCTGCCCGGTGCGGAGCGTGCCGCCGCCATGCTGGTCGACGCGCTGGCCCGTCGCCGGCGGATCGTCCTCTACGGGGATTACGACGTGGACGGCATCACGGGCGTTTCCATCCTCTGGCACGTGCTCACGCGGGCGGGGGGAAATGTGGGCTTCTACGTCCCGCATCGGGTGGAGGAAGGATACGGGCTGAACCCCGCGGCCGTCGCTCGACTGGCCGAGGAGGGGGCCGAGCTGCTCGTGTCGGTGGATTGCGGGATCACGGCCTGTGAACCGGCGCGGACGCTGCGGGAGCGGGGCGTGCCGCTGATCATCACCGACCATCACACGCC
>CAZNQN010000003.1:2549-22841 GCA_964574925.1 uncultured Phycisphaeraceae bacterium
TCCCACGGTGGGGGGAAGGCGCCCAATCCGCATCTTTGCGGGGCGGGGGTAGCGTTCAAGCTCGCCTGGGCGGTGGCGCAGCGGCTCGGCGACGGCGAACGCGCCGACGCGACCATGCGCGAACTGCTGATGGACCTGCTCCCCCTTGCCGCCCTGGGAACCATCGCCGACGTCGTGCCGCTGGTGGGGGAGAACCGGATCATCGCCTGTCACGGGCTGGAGCGGCTGCCCCGGAGCCCCCTGCCGGGCGTGCAAGCCCTGATCGAATCGGCGGGTCTCGACGGTGACCGCATCGACGGCTACGACGTCGGTTTCAAGCTGGCGCCGCGGCTCAACGCAGCCGGTCGGATGGGCCATGCCCGCCTCGCCGTCGAGCTGTTCACCCGCGCCGACGCCCGCCGGGCGAGGGAAATCGCCCTCTACCTGGAGGAACACAACGGAAGCCGCCAGGCCGTCGAGCGGCGGATCACTCGGCAGGCGGTGGAGATGATCGAGGCGAAGGGACTGGCCGGCGACGCGCGGCGGGCGATCGTGCTCGCCTCGGAGAAATGGCATCCGGGGGTGGTGGGGATCGTGGCCGCCCGTCTGGTGGAACGCTACCATCGCCCCGTGGTGCTGATCGCCGTCCAGGACGGGGTGGGGCAGGGCTCCGGGCGGAGCATCGCCCCCTTTCACATGAGCGAGGCCCTTTCCGCCTGCGCGGAACACCTGGCGGATTTCGGGGGGCACGCCATGGCCGGCGGGCTGAAGATCGACCCGCCACGCATTCCGGCGTTTACGGAAGCCTTCATTGCGGTGGCCAACAACCGGCTCACGGGGGACGACCTGGTCAAGAAGGTGCGGATCGAGGCGGAGGTGGAGCTGGAAGAACTGGCCTTGCCGACGGTGGAGGCGATCACGCGGCTTGGCCCGTTCGGGGAGGGCAATCCCCGGCCTCGGCTCGCCACCGGGTGGCTGGAACTGGCCGGCGAACCGCGCTGCATCGGCAAGACAGGGGCGCATCTGGACGTGCGCTTCCGCCGCAACGGCACGACCATCCGGGCGATCGGGTTCGGGATGGCCGACCGGATCGAGGACTTGCGGGCGCGCCGCCGCTGCCGGGCGGCCTTCGAGCCGATGATCAACACCTTCCACGGCAGAAAAAACGTGGAAATGCGGCTTCTCGACCTTCAGTTCCCCCCCGACGGACGACTGTGAGGTGATCCGTGAGAGGAACTGGGGGTTGACAGATGCACCTGGATCCGGTCAAAGTAAACGGTTTTCCGCAGCTTGCCGGGGAGGATGGTCACCCGATTCCGGGACGCACCGGCAGCGACTTGGAGGAACCGTGACCGTGTATGCGATCATCAGCGACGGCTCGCACCAGTATCGCGTGGAGGAGGGCCAGACGCTCGACGTCGAGCGGAAGGATCTGCCGGAAGACGCCGCCACCGTGGAGTTCGACCGCGTGTTGCTTGTCGGCGGCGGGGAAGACGGCGTGCGCGTGGGCCGACCCGTGGTCGAAAACGCCAAAGTCACCGCGTCCGTTCTCGGCGAGATCAAGGGCGACAAACTCGTGATCCGCAAGTACCGCCGGCGGAAGAATTCGCGTCGCAAGACCGGCCACCGCCAGAAATACCTCCGCGTCCGCATCGACAAGATCGAAGCGTAGACTGCTCGGTCGCCGTTCTCAAGAATCCGGATCGCCCCTTGCCCCATTGACTTCTGGTGGAGTCCGGGTGCGTCCCGGAGGCTTTCGGCTCGGACTACGAACACGAGAAATGCTCTCTGTCGCCCGCCGTCCGGAGGGAAACAGAAAGGCCCCCGCACCGTATGCGAATGAGGCCGCTCAGGCGAGCCGGTCGGCGTGGTGCTGCATCCAGTCCACCTTCCGCTTCACCATCTTGAGGACGCGGAATCCCGACCATCCGCCGAGCGATCCGGTGCGGGTGATCTGGGGGACGCATTCGCCGATCAGGGCCTCGATCATCAGATCCACGAGGCACGTCCGCTCTGTTTCCGCCGGGGATTGTTCTTCGGCGTAGCCGTCTAGAAAGGCGCGGAAGCGTTCCAGGTCGAGGGCATCGGGCCATTCGGCCGGATCCCCTCCCGCCAGGATCGAAAACTGAAGCGCCCCGTTGGCGATGTCCATCGCCCGGCGGGAGAGGCGCATGGCATCGTAGTCGATGACGCCGATCACCCGCCCGTCGCGAAAGACGAGGTTGCCGGGATGCCAGTCCCCGTGGATGAGCCGTTCGGGCAAAGCGCCCAGCCCGGCGCGGTTGGCGTGCTCGGCGGCGCGGTCGTAGGCGGCCAGGAGGGCATCGACCAGACCCGGCAGCTCCGCCTCGTGTCCCATGAAGCTCTCATGCGACTGGAGTCGATGCCCGATCGAGTAGAGTCCGGTGCGGATGCCCGGGGCGTCGTGGAAATCGCCGCGGGGGGCCGCCGCCAGGAGCGGGGATTCGAACGATTCGGTGATTCCGTGGAACCGCGCCAGCCAGAGACCGGCTTGCCGCGCTTCTTCCGGCGTGCGACGGAACGGTTCTCCGGCGACGAACTCGAACAGCTCATAGACGTGTTCGCGGATCTGCAACCACGCCGACCCGCGGTTGCGGGTGGGCACGAGTTTCGGTGCGGGAAAGCCGTGGCCGGCCAGGTAGGTTTGCACCTGGTGCGAGAGTCGAAGGCGGTCCGGCTGAATCCGGTCCAGAGAGCGGCGCTTGAGGAGGAACTTGCCGCGTTCGGCCACGATGCCCACCTTCGGGCTGCGGCGGGAGCCGCGGGGAAAGTCGGTGACGGATTCGATGACACCGAGATCGTAGTGGCTGAGGGCGACGGCCAGTTCGCCGGCTTCGAATCGCGCTGAGTTTCGGGCGGACAAGGCGGATTCCCGCTCTCTGGTACGCTGGACAGGATTCGCAAGCGCTTCGATCATACGTCCCCGAGCGGGATCGTCAAAGGAAAGACGGCGCCCGGGGAAGCCGTCCAACCGAGGAATGCTGCCATGTTCGATCGTGCCAAGGCCTGGGACATTCTCACCACCTATACGAAGAACCCGGCGCTGATCCGTCATGCGTTGTGCGTCGAGGCGGCCATGCGGCACTATGCGCGGCGATTCGGCGAGGATCCGGACTACTGGGGTCTGGTGGGGCTGCTGCATGATTTCGATTACGAACGATATCCGCAGGCGCCCGAGCATACCGAGGAAGGTGGGAAGATCCTGCTCGAAGCCGGCGCCGATCCGGAATTCGTCGACGCGATCAAATCCCACGTGCCCTGGAACGCGGAGCGGTACCCGCGCGATACACCCCTGCGCAAGACGCTTTTTGCGGTGGACGAGCTATGCGGATTCATCTACGCCGTCGCGCTGGTCCGGCCCGAACGGATCGTGGGCTTGAAACCCAAAAGCGTCGTCAAGAAACTGAAGCAAAAGGCGTTCGCCGCGGCCGTCTCCCGCGAGGACATCCGCGAGGGGGCGGATCTGCTGGGGTTGGAGCTGAGCGAACACATCGCCTGCTGCATCGAGGCGCTGACCGACGTCGCGGGCGAGGTGGGGCTGTTGCCCGACTCCTCCGCCGAAACCGCGGAGGGGGTATAATTCGACAGGTGGGGGAGAACCGCAAACGCCGATCGTAGAAAGGATGGAGTTCCCCATGGGGGGAGAAACCCGAGAGGGAGTGACGACCATGTTCAAGCCCGTGCAGGATGTTCCGCTGTCGTTGGCGAGTCTTCAGGAGGAAATGAACCGGTTGTTCGAGCGGCTCTGGCATGCCGGGGTCTCCACGCCGCCGTTCGACGGGCAGCCGTGGGGGCCGGTCGTGGACACGTACGAATTCGACGATCGCTACGTGTTCCATGTGGAGCTTCCCGGTCTCGGGGCGGAGGAGGTGTCGATCAGCTATCTCGACGGTTCGCTGACAATCCAGGGAGAAAAGAACCAGCCGGCGGAGATGGAAGAAGCGCGGAGGACGCTTCGGCGTGAGCGGCGGTTCGGCGCCTTCCGTCGTACGCTCGAAATCCCCGGCGAAGTGGACGCGGACCGCATCAGCGCCCGCTGCCGCCGCGGGGTGCTGGAGATCGTCGTCCCCAAGGCCAGGGGAGACCAGCCGCGCACCATCAAGGTCGAATCGGCCGATGCGGAGTAACGGTTTCCGCCGGACGGAGCGATCGCCTCTTTCTTCGCCCGTGCCCGGCCGCATCGGCCCCCGAGCGTGAGGCGAGAAGGTCCGGCATGCGGCTCCGAAAGGCCTCGAAGAAGTTCCCGCGGCGTGCGGTCCGCGCCGCGGCGCGGCGGGAAAAAGGATCTCCGTGACGGAGGCGGCCGGGCGGATCGGCCTAGCCCGTGAGAACGCAGGTGTATCGCGTCGACCGCAACGCCTGAGCTGCCCTTTCACTCTCACAATTCCGGAATGGGCACTGTCATCTTCGCGAGCGTTTCCCACATTTCGGACAGTGCGCGGTGATATCGCGCGGAGGGAAGCCGGCGGTCCAGAACACACAATGAAAACCGAGCGAATCGTTCGCAGTCGCCTGCGTCTACTCTCACGCTGTCGCTTGTCCCCTTGGCACCTTGTTCAATGCCCCTGTCCGTAACGCTGATCCCGGTGGCGTTTCCCGTGGCAAACCAGGGTGCAGCTTCCGGCGAACCGGCCGAGGTCGCGGAATTCGAGGATACCGCTCTGCGGCTCCGGGCGGACGATCGTGATATCGAAGTTGATCAGGTGCGTGTGATCGGACGTCGAGCCGGCGACCGTGGAGACGCCGTGCGGATCGTGACAGGCCGAGCACGGTGCGCGCTCGCCGACGATGTGCTTTTTGTGTTCCTTGAAGCTTTCGTCGGACAGGATACTGGTGCGCTCGTGACATTTGTAACAGAGAGCATATTCGAAGGCCGATTCGCTGGTATCGTCGGTGACCGTGTAGTTACGCTCAAGAAGGAACGCATACGCGGACCCGTGCGGTCCGTCGGGGCCGGAACCGCCCGCGCGCGGTCCGGCGTCGTTGTTGTGGCAGTCGGTGCATCGGATGAGCGATCCCGAGGGAAGGTCGGGGATGAGGCTGACGGTGTCCGAGCTGGGAGACGAAGCGACGACGGGATGAAAACTCGGGTTCGTGGGGCTGAAGCGCAGACGGAGGTTGGGCGTATCCGACAGGCGGACGATGCGTCCCGGGATGGAGACGGCGGTATCCCCATGACATCGGTAGCAGACCTCATATTCATGCTGAGCAACGGCGGTTTCCCCGCCTCCCTGCGTAACGCCGCGTACATTCTGCATGGTTGCGCCGATGGGTCGATAGGCCGTTCCGGGCGTCGGGGTGGTCACGGCGTGCGGATTGTGACAGTCCGTACATTCCACGTGGACGTTGGGGGAGGCGGTGGCCTCGACGGGGTCATGGATGTTCAAATAGTTTCGCGGATCGTGGGCGCTCTGTTTGTTCAAAAGAGAGAGGATGTCCGTACGCGCCACAAGTCCGTTGTGACAGTCCAGACAGTTTTCCTCTTCCGCCTCCTGGATCAATAGCCGTTGATGACCGCCGGCGGTGTGCGGGCGGTGACACGAACGGCAGGCGTTCTCCGCGACGGTCGCGTACGGCCAGCTTCCGGAGGGGTTGCCGCTGACGGGTGTTCCGGCGGCTTCGTGCGAAGAGCCGGGCCACCCGGTCATGGCATGACAGGCGCGGCACAATTCACCGAAACGATCCGGTTTGACCAGAAAATCGCCGTAGACGTTGCGATGCGGATCATGGCACGATGTGCATTGGAGTTCGCTGTTGGCGTCGAGACGGATCTCCGGCGGCAGGGCGGAGGGGACGAGCAGTTGTTGATCGGCGGCCGCCAAACCCGACGTATAGGGGAAACTGATGGGATGATCATCGGAAAGATCGGTGCCGAGATTGGTCAGACCGGCGGGGATATAATCCCCGCCGACCATGCGGATCCTGTCGGCCCGGCTGAGCACGGAGCCCAGGGCGATGGTGCCATCGTGGCAACTGAGGCACAGTTTGCTGGCTCCGGTGGGCTGGCCGGGATTCGCATCCAGCGTCGTGGACGTATAAATGTCATAGGCCGTGGTTGGTAATTGCCGGTTCCACAGTGGGCGGACCCCCTGCGTGTTATGCGGAGCATGGCAGAAGACGCAGACTTGCGTCTCGCTGGCGGCGCGGATCCGGCCGGGGCCGCTGACGGAGAGATTGTGGACCGTCTGGGATACGCGGTCCTGGCCGACGGCCGGGCATGCGGTACTGAGGATCCCCATGAAAAACATGAGGCGATGGAGCAAGGAACATCTCCATTGATACCTGCCGCGTGTCATAACCGATGTCTGAGTTTTGCATGATCGCACGTTCATGGGAGTACCCTCCGGATCAATGCATTTTCCGGTCATCTGTCGTGTCGGTTTCTTCGGATCGTACCCGCTCATAGGCAAAGACCTGGATCCGCCGATTGTACGTGTCACAGATCCAGATTCGCGCCTCCTCGTCAATAAAAATCCCGCCGGGGAGCCAGAATTCACCGGCGCCGGTTCCTTCGTCACCGAAATAAAGGAGTAGGGTCCCCTCTTGATCGAAAATCTGGACGTTTTCGAAGCGCGCGTCGACCACATAGACATGCCCGTCCGGATCCAGGGCAACCCCCTTGGGGAGGGCGAGATCGCCCGGCGCATCACCGGCATGACCGAAGGCGATCACGGGACGACCGTCCGGTGTGAGGCACTGAACGCGGTGATTGCCGGCGTCGGCGACCCAGAGCTGATCGTCCCACAGTGTGATATCGCAGGGAAAATTGAACCGGCCGGGCGCTGTCCCCCGGCCGCCGATGATGCGCACCAGGCGGCCGTGAGGATCGAGAACTTTGATATCATGAGCGGCGGCATCGACGACGTACAAAATCTTCCGAGTCGGGTCGTAGGCGAGATCCACAGGGCGAAGGAGTTCGTCCGGCAACCGAAGGGCGTCGAGCAACGTGCCGTCAGCCGACAGGTGGTAAACGGCGACGGCTTCGGAATCGCAGACATAAAGCGAATCGTTCGGGCCGCGGGATACGCTCACGGGCGAGAGCAGAGGTTGCGATCCGATGGAGGTCATCCGGCGGTGCGTTCGATGGGCCAGATCGAACACGTGCAGGCAGCGCCCGCCGATATCAGCCACCCACAGTTTCGTCCCATCCCGCGTGGTCACGAGCGCACGAGGGCCGTACAGCGGGACGGTTTTCTTCTTGCCCACGATCAGGTTGCCCAGTCGAGTGAAGAAGCCCTCGCGCGGCTGGAGATCTTCCACAGAGTGCAGCACGCCCAGATAACGAATGCGGGCAGGAGCGGGAGGCGGCGGCCAGGTCGGCGCATCCGGCGGAGGCTGGAGGAAATCGCGGCGAGGTTGCTGACACCCGATCAGCATGAAGATCAGCCAAAACGGCCATTGCAGACGAAGCATTGCAGCAAGGCGCGGTGATGTTCGGTATGCCGTCGCCATTTCCGGCTCCTCAAAAGTATCGTCGCATCTGCACGAAAAGAATCGTACCATCGTTCTTGGCGAAGTCATCCTCGAACAGGTTTCGTTCGAAGGTGACGCGGAGTTCCGTTTCCCGCACTTTCCATTCCAGAGAAAACTCCGTGTCGATTCCTCGGTCGCGGCCGCTGAAGGTGTCGTCTTCCCGTCGATAGAGAATCCCGCCTTCCACGGTGAAGCCGCGGCGGACCGGCCAGCGGCACCGGCCTTCGACGGTGAACAGTTTCGTCTCCCGGAAAACGGGCAGACTGCGCTTGATCTTCGACCAGCGAATCTTGAGACTGACGGATGCGTTGTTGCGAAAACGATGCCGCAGGTCGGCCGTGAGCCGCAGCGCCCGGAAGGGGATGATCGTGGAGTCGTGATCTTCATACTCCGCCGAGAGGCGCAGCCCGCCCCGGTGATAGAGCACGCCGAAGGTGTGTGCGCGGATGTCCTCCGGAAGGATCCCCGCCGCCACAAGATCGGAGATCGTCTGTTTTTTCCATTGGAAGCGATAGTACGGCTCCAATCCGAAATCGAACTGCTCACGGAGCGTCAGATCGTGCGTCACGGTGTCGAGTACGAAGTCGCCGCCGATGAGGTACACGTAATCGACGAGAACGACCTGGCCGTCGGCGATCCGTCCGGTCGGGATGCGGTCCAGTTCCACGCGGTCGGCGACGCGGCGGATGCGAAAATCCTCTCCCGGCAGGTATCGGGTCGTCTTCTCTTCGTCGGTGACGACGATCGTGCCGATGAGAATGCGCGTATTGGCGAGCGTGGCAGGCTGCGGATCCCGGAACGTGACCGCCTCGTCGATGACCTCGAACTGTCCGCCGCTTCCCCGGCGGTCTTCGCTCTGTACGCGCGCGCGGTAGTCGGCGAACAGGGTTCCCCACCGATTCTTCTTGCGATAGTTGAACGTCAGTTGCCCGCCCAGTCGGCGGATCTTCAGTCGCCCGTTGAAGACCTGTCGCTGGACGAAGCCGTGCAGCTGAGAGACCAGACTCAGATACAGTTTGTGTTCCGCCGTGGCCGTAAACAGCCACGAGCGCTCTTCCAGCGGAGGTACGCCGGACAAGGTACCCTGCGTGCGATCAAGGAAGTCCAACTGATACCAGGAACGAAGCGTATCGCTGTGTTCGAGACGAAGGATCTCTCGCCAGCGGAATCGTTTGACGTCGAACGTGCCCTTCTGGCGATAGTATTGGATCTGGCTTTGCAACCTCTGTCGGCGATGGGGGCCGAACTGGTAATTGTGAGAGAGGGTCAGTTCATCGGCATCATACGTGAAGCCGAAAGGCTGCTCGTCGACGGATTGCCGCGTATACAGAAAAGACAGCGTATTGTGTTCATTGATGCGGTAACTCGTGTCCAAGCGCCACTGCCGGTTTCGCTGGAGCCCGGATGTTTCGCGTTCGCTCAGCGGATCGAGTGTGACCTTCGTGTCGGAGAACTGAAGACTAATGGGCGTTTTTTCGCTGACATGCTGCCAGACGAAGCCGAAACTGTTGGTGGTCGTTTCGAGGCTGCTCTGAAAAGGACGTGGCGTCAGGGCACGATATCGGCGGGCGAAGACAGTAAGAGGGTATGGCTTTTTCCGCAGGAACTGTCCGTTGAACATAAACTCGGTCACGGGTCCGTCGTCGCCGCTGCGGCGGACGCGGCCGTTGAACTTGTCTTCGAAATCCTCCTGTCGTAAACCGAAGAGCGCGCTGAGGGAGAATTCCAGAAAGTTCGGATGGTAGAGAGCACCCTTGCCCTCCACGTAGAGGTTCTGTTCCAGAATGCGCTCCTTGGAAGACAGCGTGCCCGCGCCGACCTTGGAGGTCTGGTCTCGTTCGCGGCGCCGGGCGACGAACTCGATGTAGCTTTGCGTTCTCGTGAAGGTCAGCGGCTGGAGTCGGCGCTCGTCGCCCGGCCCGCGGCAAGCTGCGCCGGCCAGAGCCACTCCCGCAACGGCCGGAGCGAGCGCGAAGCGAAGTCGATGTCGACGCCATAACGCATGCATTCAGTCTTCGTTCCCCTCGGTTTGCGGAACCGCCGCTTCTTCCTTCGCATTACGCTTCTCAAGGCCACCGGCCTTGAGCAAATATCGGCGATCGGACGCGTGCGGATTATGGCAATCGGTGCAAGCGCGCTGCGAAATGTTTTCGTGATATCTCCCTTTGCTCAAGTCATTTTTATCATGGCATTGGAGACAGAGCGCCGGGGGATCCATTCGAAGAACGTGTTCGTGGGCGGAAGCATGGTGGTGGTGACAGAACAGGCAGGCGTTCACCGCGGCGGGGCCGTGGACGAAACGTTTGTTGCGGAGCAGCGGCGCGTGACACCCCAGGCACAACCCTTCCGACGGTTGGCGGAACAGTTGCCCGCTGTCCACGCTGTGGCAGACGTCGCAGCGATTGTCGCGGTAGGGAGGATGAGGAAAACTGCGTCTCTGACGGTCGGGTTGCGGTCGGGGTTTCACGGCCTCCGTTTCAGCAGCGTTTTTTTCTTCCTCCGTTGTCGCTTCGGCCCGGCGCATGGAGGCGGGGGGCGGTACACCGTCGAAGAAAAAGGACAGAACGCGATATCGGGTCGTCTCCGAGCAGGCGGATGCGATGATGGCCGCCCCTCCGACGGCGACAGCCAGCCGTATAAAAGACTGTTGCACGATATCGTCCCTCCCCGCGGAACATTCAGCCATCCGGCGGCTGCGGTCGTGTTTCGGGTGGCGGGGTCTGGTCGATGGGTTTAATGCCCTTCTCAATCGGCGTGGGGGGAATCGTGCGGATCTGCGACTGCGGCAGCTCGTATCCTTCCGGAAACGAACCGAACGCATAGACATTGACCAGTCGTTTTCCGTACTGGCTGACGACGAACAAGAGATATTTCACGTCGAACTTGTCGTGGACGTATGACCGGAAGTACGGGATGGAGGTCGTATCGATGGCCAGGGTGGAAGGCAGCCCGAGCGCGCCGGGCTCGTCGCCGGGGCCGCCGAATCGCATCAGCACATGCCCCTCGGGATCGAACATCTGGACGATCTCGGTGGCGCCGTCGACGACGTAGATGATGCCGTCGGGACCGACGCGGATGCCGCGAGGCCGGCCGAACTGACCCAGTCGATACCCAGGCCCGCCTTTCGTCCAGATCGGCTTCCCGTCGCGGGTCAGCTTCTGGATCCGCCAGTTGTGGGTATCGCTGATATAGACGGAACCGTCCGGACCGACGGCGATGCTGTTGGGGATCTTGAACTGTCCCGGTTCCCCGCCCGGCCCGCCGAAAGTGCGCAAGACTTCACCGCTGGTCCGATCGAGGACGACGACCTGGCAGGTGGCGTCGTTGTCGAGGACATAGATTTCGTTCTCGTACAGCGCGAGGTCGACCGGTCGGCACGGGGCCGGGACGTCGAAGGCCGTCGCATAGCGGTCCTGCGGATCGAAGACGACGACCTGTTTGCGGACGGAATCCACGACGAACTTGTACCCCAGCGGATCGATGGCGATGTTGAGCGGTTTGCGCAGCCGGCCGGGCCCGCTCGCCCCCAGAATGGAAAACGTCCGCTGTTTGAAATCCAGGCGGCACAGACACAGACCTTTCGTATCGCACACATACACCACGCCGTCGCGGACGGCGATGCCGTAGGGTTTGTTGATCGCCCGCCGTGCCTGGGGTTCTTCGCCCAGGATGAACTGTTCAAAGGAGCCACGGGGCGGTTCGACCTCGTCCGCTCCACTGGCCCAGGTCAGAAACTGCACGCGGGGGCGTTCTGGAGGCGCCGGGAAGAAGACGTACGGCTCCGTCCGTTGAGATCCGGGGGCCGCGCACCCGGACCCGAGGGTCGCCGCCGAAATGATGAAACACGTCCACGTCGTCGCCTTGCTGCGGTTTCTCATCGTCCGTCCTCACCTTGTTTCCGCGCCGGTCTTGCTCGGGGCATCGCCGGCGGGCGCAGAAACATCCCCGCAAAAACGGGACCACCGTTTTCGCATTTTGAGAATCGACGCCCGCTCTCCACGGTGCGCGATCCGCTGGAAGAACGGTCGGAGGGCAGGCCGGCCGCGCCCGCTGCCCCATTCGTTGGCGAGGTTGTAACCTGAACGGTCGGGCAAGAAAACCGGCGTCCGGGCGGGCGCGACCCCGTCCGGACGCCGGCGCGAAGATCACCGTTCAGCAGGCGCCGAAGCGTCTGAGTGTTACTTGATGTGGCACTGGAGGCAGATGTAGCTTTCCTCCAGCGGAACGCGGAGGAAGTGCCCCAGACCGTTGTTGTGCACGTTGTGGCACGACGTGCACTCGACGCGATCCACGCCGTTGATCGTCACCAGCTTGACGCCGGGACCTCCCCCGATCCCCGGCGCGAAGGTGCTCGGGTCGTTGAACTCGCTGGGCTGCGACGTCGGATACTCGATCCCGATGGGGTGGTCGTTGGACAGATCCGTGCCCAGCGCCGCGTCGCCGGTGATCACGATGCCCGTTCCGCCGGTGCCGCCGTAGTTGTCAATGGCCGTCACCCCGTCATGGCAACTCAGGCACAGTTTGCTCGGTCCTTCGGGCTGTCCGGCCGTGCTCTCATACATCACGAACGTTTCCCCCGTCTCCGCGTGGTTCCACAACACGTTCTCCTCGCCGGACAGCAACGCATTGTGCGGTGTGTGACACGGCAGACAGACCTGGTTTCCGGGGATGGTCACGCCGGGAAAGTTATTGAGGTTGTGGGGAGAATCTACGATACTGACGGAAGGATACGTGGTGTAATCTCCCGGGGTGATCTGCGCAAACGCCGGCAGCGCTACAACACTCAATGCCGCCACCACTGTTCCTGTCCACATGATCCGTTTCATCGTCTGGCCTCCTTGTACGCCGAACGCGCCCTGTTCCCCCTGTCGAGGATTCCCCGCCTCGGCTCCGGCGGGTGGAACCTCCGTCCCGTCGTCGCATCGGGTCGTCTTGAGCCGACGGCGCCGGGCGCCGGGCTCCCGATGACCCGTTTCACCGGATCACTATGCACGTCGCATACCAGCGACAGAAGCAGAGGATGAACCATTGTTGACGGGGATCGTTGCGCACGAAACGATCATATTCATTGTAATATTCCCGAAATTGGTGCGCGGTCTTCCCATTTATAGAATATCCTTACAGGCATATACCGCTCCCGGGAACACACTGTTGCGATACATCGGCTTCCGTCGTATGCAGGCTCCGCCGCAAAAGCCTGGGCATGTGCAGATGGTGCGTCAATCGCCGCAAAGGGTACGCAGGTCGGCTTGAGAGGGGTTTCTCGTTCCGGGGAATCGCAAGATGGGTTTACGGCCCGGACGCTCCCTTCGACAGGGCAGGCGACTCCCGGTCGTATCGTTTGGGAGCATGACATCCGGGGGCGCAGGACCCGCCCGTCGCCGTCGGTTTGAACCCGATCGGCAGCCTCCATCGACCGAATGGAATCGACTCGCGAATCAAGCGGTCGCCTCCCGCGGCGTGGGGCTCATGACAGAACCGGCACGTTCTCCCCTTCGACCGGTCGACATGCACGAAATGGAAGTTGCGCTCCCCGTCGCGGAATCCGGTCGCTTCCTCGGTTGTCTCCTCCTCGACGAGCTCAGGGTCGTGGCAGGTGAAGCAGAGAGCATAGGCGTCTTCGTCGTACGAAGCGTACAGGGTAGCCGGGAACGCCTCCTTGAGAATCCGAATATGCGAAGAGGCATGTGGATCGTGGCAGAGGGCGCATTCTCCGTCCCGAACAGGACCGTGGTGGGTGGGTTTCTCGCGGAGGAGGGCGGTCATGTCCGTCAGCTTTTCACTTCCTCCCGCCCCTCCCCTGCGATGGCAGTCGAGGCAAAGATCCATCGTCTTGCGCACCAGCAGAGAGGGACGATCGCTTCGGTGCGGCCTGTGGCAGGCGACACAACTACGTTTCAGCTTCAAAGCTCCATGCACGTACTTGGCGTCGTCGATCCGATCGGCCAGATCATCATGGCAATCGAGACACAGATCCGGCGCTTTCTGCGCCAGTAGCCTCTGATGGGCCGAGCCGTGCGGTCGGTGGCAGGCCGTGCATTCTTGCTGCACGGGGGCGTGAACGGTCCCCCCCTCTTCGAGCTGCTCGGCGAGATCATCGTGACAGTCGAGGCAAAGCGCCGGCTGTTCCGCGTTCAACAGGCGATCATGATCGGAGGCATGTGGCTGGTGACAGGTGAGACACTCGCCGGCCGCCACCGGGCCGTGAACGACATCGGCGTCGTCCAGCAGATCATCATGGCATTCCATGCACAGTTCCGCCTCGTTCGCGTTAAGCAGCAGTTTTGGGAATCGGCTGCTGTGGGCGTCGTGGCAGGCAAGACAATCACCGGTGCTGACCGGACCATGGATCGTCTTCCCCTCGAATTCGTCGTGGCATTCATAACAAAGGTCCGCGCCTTCCTCGCTGAGTCGGAATGTGTGCTTTTCCTCATCGGTCGTTTCATGGCAGGCGTCACAACCGCCGGTTTGCAATACGCCATGGACGACGGGCGCCCGAGTGAGGGATGCGTGGCACCCTGCATCGGTGCAGTTCCTTCCAGCGGGAATGCGCGGAGCGCCCGAACCGCCGGCCGTTTGTGCCAGGATCAAAAGCCCGGCCGATACGAAACACGCCGTCACGGAACCTTGGAGCCGCCTGTCCATGGATGCTTTCCCATCCCGGTGATCGGCTGGGTATCGAACCGGATCGACACCGCGCCGCTCTCGGTCATCAGCGTCTCCATCCGTCCCGGGGTGAGCCAGCATTGCTCGGTCACCTTATCCGGGCTGCGATAGGCGACCTCGATCGCCGGTCCTCCGGCTCGCCCGGAAGGAGCGGGTTCGAAGCGTTCCGTCAATCGTCCGGAGGAAACGAAGCGTCGCACCGCGAACCGGTACGCACTGTCCGCGATGTCGAGAAACTCGCCGGTCTTTATGGTGCGAACCTTCGTTTTGCCCCGGTAGCGGATCCACACCTCCACCCGTTGTCCCTGGACGGCAACGAGGGCGAAATCGGGGACGTCACGCTCCGCGGCGATGGGAGAGTCCAGACGAAGTTGCAATGGAAGCGGCTTTTTATCGTGCATGCCGCATCGGGGAAAGCGAGCGAAGATCCCTTGCTCTCCCCGCTGATCATCGCACTGAACGAGAACATGGGCGGCCGGGTTGCGCATGTTGTCCGAGCGATTGATGGGCTTGCGGGTCTTGTCGTCGAAGGCATAGTGCGGAAAGAATTCCCGCACGGTGATCGTGCAGTCCCATTCGGGGATGTGTTGAGGCTTGCCCACACGCAGGTTCAGCACCTTCGGCTCGTCGTCGGTTCGGGGGTTCTTCACGACCAGACGAGGCTTGCGCGTCAATTCGTCACGGAATTGCTGCAGCAACCGGGCCCGCACTGCCTCGTCCCCCGCCGCCATGAAGCGCCACGTACCGATGAGGCTCACCAGACGGTTGCGCAACGGGTCGCCCGCGGTAAGCCACCGGGTAACGGATTCGGCCGGGCCGGTGATTTCCAGTTGCACCGCCGGTCGGCCGCCGCCCTCGGGCACTTCCTTGACCTCCTGGATGCGCACCGCGTTGGGCAGGTACCGGACGACCCGAAGAGCCGTCCGCGATTCGGGAAGATCGATTGCCTGATCGAGCTTGGCCGGCGCCGTCACCATGGGCACCTTCAGCGGGACGGACCGGTGTCTGATCTTCCCGTCTTTCGACCACTGGACGGTGAGCGCGAGTTGTTGCCCCGGCATCAGCGGATGGGTGCCGTGTCCCGGCGGCATGGCCGCTGCCGCAACAGTCTCGAGCAGGAGCAAAACGAGTGCGACGGCGCTTCCCCTGCACGTCCCGATGGGTGTTCGCGTCATGTCGGATCTCCGGTTTCGGACGCAGATTCTTCGGAATGCACGGGGGGATTACCGTGCCCGCGGGGATGGTGCGTGCTCGTCGACAGCCCCAGTTCTTCCAGTTTGCGGTAGAGGCTGGAAAGACCGATCCCCAGCGCCCGGGCGGTGGCCACCTTGTTGTATCCGAAACTCGCCAGCACCCGCGCGATGTGCTGCCGTTCGAAGTCCCGCAGGGCGTGCCGCAGGTCGGCGCTGTACGGCCCCGTGGTCGGCATGCGCGACCCGCCCAAGGTCAGATCTTCCACCCGCACCGGGCGATCGGTGGCGAAGATGACCGCCCTCTGAACGACACTCTCCAGTTCGCGCACGTTGCCCGGCCAGTCGTGCTGGATCATGGCGTCGAGGGCGGCCTGCTCGAATTCCGGCGCGGGACGGCCCATCTCCGCACTGCACCGGGCGGCAAAATGGCGGACAAGGTCGGGGATGTCCTCCTTCCGTTCCCGCAAGGGCGGAACCGTAAGGCGGATCACGCTCAGGCGGTAATACAGATCCTCCCGGAAGTCGCCGCTGCCGACCGCCTCTTCCAGATCCCAGTTGGTGGACGCGATGATCCGCGGCGGCGGAGGGGCCGTCCGCGATTCCGGCAGGCGGTGGGCGATGCGGTCTTCGATCGCCCGCAAGAGCGTCGATTGGCAGGAAGGTGAGAGATTGCCCACCTCGTCGAGGAACAGCGTTCCGCCCGCAGCCGCATCCAGCAGGTTCCGCTCCTCGGTCTGCTGGAGTCCGCTCATGCTCCCCGGCGGCCAGGCTCCCCCGATCAGCGCATCGGTGAGGGTGTTGCAGTCCACGGCGACGAACGGACCGGAGGCCGTCCGACCGACCCGATGCACGGTCCGCGCGATGAGCTCCTTGCCCGTACCCCGCTCGCCGCAGATGAGCACGTTGCCGGGCGTGTCGGCGATCCGCCCGATCATGTCGCGAATGCCGGAGATGGCGGGGGCGTGACCGATGATGCGGTCTTCCGGCGTCGTGGGGGAAGATGTGACACGCATGCTCGTTTCCTTTCCGAAGGGCCTTCATGCCGCCGGCTGCCAGAGCTCCGCCTTCTCCCCGGCCGGCGGCAAAAGGCGAAACCTGCAAGTCCCGTGCCGTGGAATAAAAGGGTCCGAACAGGATTCCCTTCTCCGGATCGAGAACCGTGGCACGAGACGTGCTTGGGGGGCCTCCGGTAGAGAAAGGAACGGGGAAGCCCCGGGTTTCATGGGAGGAGAAGACCTGTGCGCGACAGAAGCGGCGCAACCGGACGGCGTAGGCGGACACGGGCCTCGCGGATGGTGTGGGGGCTCTGTCTGACGGTGCCGCTGTTGATGGGGGGGTGTCCCGAATTCCGGGACGAGTCCATCAATGCGATCGAGTCGGCGACGGAGGGGATCGTTCTCGCAGCCCTCGACCTGTTCTTCGACCAGTTCCGCAGCAACACCGGCACATCGCGCTTCTAGCGCATTGCTTATGTCTCCCGAGCCGCGGGCTTGAACCCGCGCGATGAAACCGGGCCCCCCTCTGCCCTCGATGGGGAAAGGATCCGTCCGCAATTCCGGGAAAGGCCTTACCTCATGTCATGGCAGGTCATGCACAGTTTCGAGCCTTCGATGGGGACGGTGAGGAGGCCGCGCTGCGGAGCGTAGATGTCGTGACAGGAGATGCAACTGACCTTCCCGCCGGGCAGCGGCATGTTGGCGGGGAGCAGAGCGGCCGGTCGCAACGGCACCTCCGCCCGCCGCCGAAGGGATGGTGCATAGGCGATTCCCACGGGGTGGTTTCGCCCCCGGTCGCCGACGAAGCTCGTCTCCCGCATCATCATGGGACCGTTGAGAGCGTCGGTCCCGGAGACGCCGTCGTGGCACGTGAGGCACCGGCGCGATATCGGATCGAGTCCCGTTCCGCTGATGCCCTCCAGGCGGTCATCTCCCCGGATGTGGGCACGCCCCAGCCCCATCCAGTGAACGGCCGATCGTGACGAGCCCCCGTTCGTATGGCATTGCCCGCAGAACGGCAATCCGCCGGTATCGCCCGTCCCCCGCAGATGGGGATTTCCTCCGCCGCGGATGCCCGGTAGCTGGGCATGACAGGTGCTGCACGTCAGGACCCCGCCGGGCCCGAGCGGCCAGCCGTCCGGCACGCGCACGTCGGGCGAAGGACGCACGCCCACCGGATGATTGGAGATGCCCGGCCCCTTTTTGTAGACTTCGACAGGCGGTCGAAGCATTTCCGGACGCCCGCCGTCGGCCTTGGGAGCGAACGACAGCAGTCCCATGATCGCGGCGGAAGCAGGCATCCCCGCGCGCAGGAGACGCACGACGATCTTCCGAGAATCCACAGAGTCGACTCCTTGAGGAAGCGCCGAATCGGGTCGGCGCGGTGGGCCGACCCTTGTGCCGAGGCGGGGTTCCCCCCTTTGGAATCTCACGCAGACCGTGATCGTCCCGGCTCGGGCTTCCCCGCTCTCGGAGGCGGGATGCCGGGCGACCCCCAATCAAAGGGGAGCGTACGATATCCGTCTTTCACGCCTCGGATCGAGAAAGCGTGTTCCTGGGTTTGGGAACCCGGATGGTCGTGCGCCTCGTCACTTCCGGTTCTTGGGATGGACGGGCGGGATCCTCCCAAATCCAAAAGCACAGCCCCACGGATCCCGCATGCCGGCGTTCATCGATCGAACTTCATGCGATTCCCACAGGCGCCGAACAACAGGCGTGGCACGATCTTTGCACGATCTCGCAAGATGGATGAGGCATTTCGGCGCGCAATAAGGGGGCACGGTATGGGGGCATCATGCCTCGGTGTCTGGTCGGTCGTGATGTTCGCCTCAGTGGGGCAGGTCGCGCCGCTGACCCATCTCAATACGCTTTCGGAGGGTTTGCGCGCTCCCGGGCGACTCGCGGTGACGGATTCGCAGGTGCTCGTTACGGACCCGGGCGAGGACGCCATCGTCCGCTACGACCTCTCCGGAGCGTTCCTGGGAACGTGGCCGGAGCCGGCCGGGCCGCTGGGCATCGCCGTCCATCCCGACGGGCGGATCTTCGTCTCCCGCCGCGATGCAAAGGTGGCCGTCTACGATGCCGCCTTCGTGTTTCAGCACTTCCTTGCAGAGGGAGTCGCGACGTTCGTCAACCCGACGGATCTTGCCGTGGACGCGCAGACGGGGGAGATCTATGTCCTCGACAGCAGCGCCGACCGGTACTACGTCTTCCAGACGGACGAAACGCTCGCGCGAATCGTGGGGATGCGCGGGGGGCTGCCGGGGCAGTTCAAGTATCCCACCTCCATCGCCGTCGATCCCGCTCGTGATCGTGTAATCGTCACCGACATGGACAACTTCCGCGTGCAGATCTTCACGCGGGCGGGGCTGTTCGAGCGTTCCTTCGGATACCGGATCAAGTTTCTGCCGGGCGGCGTGCAGGAAGGCTGGTTTCCGCGGTCGGCGGGAGCGGCTGTCGATGCCCAGGGGCGCATCTATATCACCGATGCCCTCATGAGTACCCTGCGGCTGTTCTCAACGACCGGGGGCGAGCTGAGCAAACTGGCCGACTACGGAACGGCACCGGGCATGTTACGGACCCCGGGGGACGTGGCGCTCGACGCGGCCGGGAACGTCTACGTGGTCAACAGTGCCGCGGGTACGGTCGAGGTGTTCGCACCGGTCGCAACCGTCGCGGCCGCCGGGGAGGGCATCGTATACAAGGGGACGAACGCCTGCGCCTACGACCGTCTGCGGGCATCCACGGCGACGGTTCCCAAACGCGGCTTCCATTCCCGATTCCGTGATCGTGCGGGGCAGGACGCCGGCTCTTCCGAGGGGAGCGTGACGGCCCAGCCTCCTCCCGGCTGGGAGCCGCCGCACATGTTCGACGATGTCAGTTGCGGGCGATGTCACGACGTGGACGCCCAGCCGGGCGGTCACCTCGGCACGGTGGAAGGACAGCTCAACCTGTGCCTCTCGTGCCACAACGGCGCGGGTCCGGCCGTCGCCGATCTCTTCAACCCCGCGGACCTGGCCGATCCGTTCGGAACAAACCCGGCTGCTCCGGACGGAACGGGTCGGTCCCATGCGTGGGGCGTTCCGGCCGTCAACGCCCAGGCGGATTCGATCGGTCCCGTCGCGGGGGGAGAAATGGAACGCCATCTCGACAACGGATCGATCAAATGCGCCACGTGCCACAACCAGCACAACAACGAAGCGGGCGTGCCTTTCCTGCGGGTCAGCAACGACGGCGACGCCATGTGCAAGGAATGCCACCAGCCGCGAGACCGCGGACCGGGCGAAGGCGGCAGCCACCCGGTCGGCTTTGCCTATCCCGCCGGGCAGGGGGAGTTCCCCCCTCTCGGCCCGGTAGACCCGTTGTCGCTTGCGGACGGAAACGTGGAATGCACCACCTGTCACGACGTGCACAACGCCGATTCCGGCGGCGCGAACCAGGGTGCGGGCGACGGGATGCTTCTGCGATCCGCCAACGACGAGACCCTCTGCCAGAGGTGTCACACCGATCACATGATCCACAGCCCCGCGGGCGACTGGCAGCCCACCTGCCGCGATTGCCACGACGTCCATGACCCGTCCAATGGAAACCTCTCCCTCGTCGCCGATACGATCTTCAACCGGACGCTGGGCGTGGACAAACCCGTCGTCTTCACGGCGCGGAGCGGGCCCAACAGTTTCGACGACGGCGATCCGTCGGCCAACGACGGCATCTGTCAGGTCTGTCATACGGCCACGGCGTACCATCGCCACGACGGCACCGGCGTCCCCCACAACGACGGGGTGGATTGCACCGCCTGCCATCCGCACAGCAACGGGTTCATTCCCGTCGGCGGCGCCTCCTGCATCGGCTGTCACAGCAATCCCCAGGACAACGGCGACGGAGTGCCGCCCGGCGGGCGTCGGGCGATTCTCGGCGAATTTCCCCAAGGCGATGCCCACGCCCATTACGGGGCGGACCTGGAT
>CAZNQN010000004.1:0-22304 GCA_964574925.1 uncultured Phycisphaeraceae bacterium
ATCGTGGTGGGTTCGGTGGCCGGGTGCGCACCGTTCCCATCGGCTTCGGAGGGTTTCGCAGCCGCGGTCGCGCCCTCCGCCCCGACACGGCGGATCTCGACGCCCCGTTCGCGCAACGCCGGTTCCTGGCCGAACAGACAGGCGGCGATCGAACCCGCATCGGGACGATGCGATGGAAGAACCTGAAGAATCCGGATCGTCATGGTTGGAGAGGGATTGTAGGGCAAGGATGCAGGGCTTGAAAGCCGGTGCGCCGCAGGAGCCGCCTTACCTTGCGACGCATCCCGCGGGTTCGGCTTGATCCCGAGCGGCTCCGCCGGTTGGGGCGTTGTGCGACCTCCGAGCAAGGGGCGTCCCCCGTGGAATCGACCGGTGCCCTGCCCGCAGGCGAGGGGAACGAGGGGTGTCTTGCCGTATCGAAAACCACGGATAAGGACGCATGGGCGCGTGGAAGGGCCCGTCGCTCGGTTCCGTGACGGGGGGAGCGTGCAGGCGCTTTCCAGAAACCCGCCCGTTCTTTCCGATGAAACAAAAAGACGATGGATGAGGACCGCCCGTATTTCGTGGACATCCCCGGTGTGGAAAGCGAACCTCCCCCCGCGCAAAGCGGGGGCGGGCTGCGGAACCGCCCCTGGGTGGGCATTCTGTTCGAATGCTGCGGCGTCTATGCGCGGGTGTATCGCAACGCGGAGGGCACTGCATATCGAGGCCGATGCCCGCGCTGCGGGGCGCAGGTCCACTTGCGGGTCGGCCCCGATGGAACGAACGCCCGCTTCTTCACCGCCCGCTGAGGATCGACCCCGGTTCGGTTTCTCATCGCCTTCCGGGAGCGAGGCACTCTTTCGCATTTTCGGAAACGGTGCACTGGGTACTTCTCCGGCGAAAGCGGATGGAGTACGGAAAGATCGCGCGGGCTTTAAGCCCGCGGCTCGGGACACAGAAACGACGAACGGTCTCAAAACGCGCGGCTCGGGCGCGGCCGCGAAAAATACTCTATAATCGCGCCCCCGACGCCTCGGTCAGGTGCGGTGGGGTTCCCGGAAAGGACGGCGCGGTTTGCTGGCACGAATGGTCTTCCCTGATGCAGTGCCCACCTGGGCGCTGTTTGCCGAAATGGCGCTGGCGGCGGCGGTGGTGGTGCTGGCCGGGTGGCGGTTCGCCCGACTCGCCGATCTCGTGGCGGACCGCCTGCACCTGGGGGCGGGGTGGATCGGGCTGATTCTGCTGGCCACCGTCACCAGCCTGCCGGAACTGGTGACGAGCGGGACGGCGACCCTGCTGGGCAACGTGGACCTGGCCCTGGGCGGGATCCTGGGAAGCTGCTCCTTCAACATCACCATCATCTTCCTGCTCAACGCCGCCTGGGGAGGCGGGTCGGTGCTGACTCGCACCGACGAAGGACGGGCCCATACGCTCAGCAGCGCCTTCGGCATGTTGCTGATCGGTCTGACGCTGTTCGGCATGGTTTTGATGGACAAGTTCGCGGCGGCGCCGAAAACGGCCGGCATCGTCGAGCTGTGCTGGGCGCTGCTGATCCTGATCGCGTACCTGTTCTGCATGAAGCTGATCCACCGCTACGAGCGGCGTCGCAACCACGCCGACCACCGCGACGCCGGACCGCCGGGGCGAATGGGGGCGGGACTGACGCTGGATCTGATCGTGACGGCGGCGGTGCTGATCGCGGCCTCGTGGTGGCTGGCGAACCTCGGCGACGCGCTCAGCATCCATCCGATCGAATGGCTGGGCGGACCGCTGGGGGCGACGTTCGTGGGCGCGTGCTTCCTGGCGCTGGCGACGTCCCTGCCGGAGATCGCCACGAGCATCTCGGCGGTGAAGATCGGCAAACTCGACCTGGCGCTGGGCAACATCTTCGGCTCCAACATGTTCAACATCGTCATCATTCCGGTGCTCAAGGGTCTCTCGCTGGGTGGGGGACATGCGGTGATGCTGACGCCGCACGCCTCCGACACCACGCAGAACCTCATCGCCGGACTGCTGGCGATGCTGCTGACGGCGGTGGCGATCGGCGGCATGGCCTATCGCAGCCACACGCGCATCGGGCGGTTCGGCTTCGACTCGATCCTCATCGCCGCCATCTACCTCGGCGGGATGGCGCTGTTGGTGACGGGCACGCCGGGAGCGGCGGCGTCCGTGGCCTCTCCGTAACCGTCCGGAATCTCGACGTAGCGGGCGAACCGGGTCTGCCGGAAGGGGCGGGCCGTGTGCCGTTCCCCCCGAATCACCACCCAGACGGAACGCAGCAGGATCCACAGGTCCAGCGTGAACCGGCAGCGCCGCACATAGGCGATGTCATAGAGAATGCGTTCGTCCCAGGATGCGAGCGCGTGGCTGTAGACCTGTGCCAGTCCCGTGACACCGGGGCGCACGAGCAGGCGCTGCCGGCGGAAGTCGTCGTAGGCCTCGATCTGATCGAGCAGCGTCGGACGCGGGCCGACCAGCGACATTTCTCCGCGCACGACGTGGATGAGCTGGGGCAGCTCGTCGAGCTTGAGCCGCCGCAGCCACCGCCCCAGCCGCGTCACTTCCGGATGTTCCAGCGGGACGAGTTCCTTGGCGTCCGGTTCCCGATCCCCCCGCATGGTGCGGAACTTGACGAGCGGAAAGGGTTTCCCCCGCAGACCGCCCCGCACCTGGCGGAACAACGCCGGTCCGGGACTGGTCAGCTTGATGAGCAGCGCGATCAGCAGCATCAGCGGCGACAACACGATCAGCAACAGGAGCCCGACCACGAGATCGAACGCCCGTTTTCCGCCCCGCGCCCACCAGGTCTGCGCAACGTGTTCCATGCCGTTCGTCGTGCCCCCCGCCGTTTTCCGTCTGGAAACAACCGTCCCCGGCGGGACGGGATCGGTCTCGGAGATTGTCTCCCACCCAAGCATAGCCGGAACGCGCAGGGCACGAAAACCGCCACCTGCGGATCGGTTCTGCGCCCGGCTTACCTGATTGTCGTGCTCTTACACGACGATATCGCCGGCCGAACGGGGGATGTCGAACCAGGTCGGCGCGGAGGACGATTCCGGGCGTTTTTCGCGTTCCGGGACCTCCGGACCGGTTCCGCCGCGAGGCGGACTGGACCGAGCGTGTGCGGGTCGTGGGCGTGTCCGGGACGCGGGGGAGATTCGACGGGGAAGGAGCCGGCTGATGATTGCGGACAGGGTCGGGGAAGAAAACACGGCCGGTGGAGATTCTTATGCGTGGACGGGCGTTTCCTGTAGAATGAATCTCGACCGGAGAGCAGATCATGCACGTCTCGCAACTGGGCCGACGTCTTGCGTTCGTTTTGTGCCTTTCGTTCTCGTTGGCGCAGGCCTACCCCTTCCCGATTCCTCCGTCGCCCTGCGGCCCGTAGGCGTGCCCCGATCGGGGAACGGCGTGGTGTGTCTTTTCAGCCTTGCGGCTGCATGATTCCGACGACGAGGCCTTCCGGATCGGCGAACATGGCGAAGAAACCCGTTCCGGGGATGCGGGTCTTGTTCACCACGATGCGTCCGCCGTTTTCGGTCACGCGGTGGAGGGTGGTGTCGATGTCGGCGACCTGGAAATAGATGTTCAGGCAGGGACCGGGGGCGGAATCCGGTTTCGGGAAGATGGCTCCGCTGGGCTCGCCGCCGGCGTCGATCAGCGTGTATCCGGGTAAGGAGGCGTCGTCGAACCGCCAGTCGAAGACGGCGCCGTAAAAGGCCCGGCAGGCCTGCGGATCGTTCGACATCAATTCAAAATGGCAAAGGGGATTTCCCACCGTCACTCCCGGCACCTCGGAAGACGCTTCGTCGACCGATTCTACCGTACGGAGAGCAACCGGCGCTGTCAATCACGGCAGCGAGCCGTAGCTCGGGACGGGCGCAACCGGATGCGTCGATGGTGCCGCTTGCGATCGGTGCGGAATCGGTGAGCTTGGCCCTTGTTCGCCGCGCGGATCGGCGGTATGAAGGCGAAGATGGATCCTGCAACGTCGGCACAAGACGATCTGTTCACCTCGGCCGAGTGGTACGATCGTTCCATCAACTGGAAGGCCCGTCTGGACCGCGAGATTCCCGTGTTCGTTGAGGTTTTCGGTCCGCCGGGCGAAGGGGGGCTTCTGGATGCCGGTTGCGGAACGGGTCGGCACGCCCGGGCGCTGGCCCGTCGCGGGTACGCTGTGACCGGGGCCGACGTCAGCGAGGAGATGCTGGCCGTCGCCCGCCGCCTCGAAGCCGACGACCCCGCGGGGGTGCGGTTCGTCTGCGCCTCGTTCGATCAGCTTGCCGACGTCGCCGGTCGAGGATTCGACGGAGTCTACTGCATCGGCAACGCGCTGGCCGCCTCCGGAACCCGCGAACACGCCCGCAGGGCGATTGAGCGGTTCGCCGAAGTGTTGCGTCCGGGCGGGCGGTTGTTCCTCCAGGTCTTGAACTTTCCGCTGCTGAGGCGGCGCGATCCTTGCGTGCTGGGACCGCGGGTCGCCGTCGTGGACGACCGGGAATACGTCTCCGTCCGTCATTTCCGTTTCGAGGCGGACGCGGCCCGCATCACCAACGTCACCCTCTGGAACGACGGTGCCTGGCGGCAGCGGGCGCACACCGGCACGCTGTATCCCGTCACCGTGGAGGAGCTTCGCGCCTGGTGCCGCCCGACCGGGTTGTGGATCGACACGCTGTGGGGCGGGTATGACGGTCGCCCCTTCGATCCCGATGGTTCCACCGATCTGATCGCGTTGGCTGTTAAGCACGCGGAAACCGGTTGACCGGTGATGCTCATGCCGTTTCGGGGCCGGACCGGCCTACCTCGTTGCTGCTGTATTGACCGGATTCGCATGCCCTGAGCGCGTATTTCGTATTCTTCCTTCGGTGCGGTGCGCAACCGGGTCGCGAGCGTACAGGCAGAGTTGTGAGCGTGCGAAAAGAGCCGTGACCGTAAGGGCAGAGTGGCGACCGTTTGCCTGTCCCTGTCTGTGTGCGGGCACGCAAAGGCAGGCGTTGCACGCAGACGGGTGAGGGAGCGGTTCCTTTTCTCTTGTCCGCGTTTGCGAGGGGTTCCGTGGGGCTTGCCGTGCCGGGACGTTTCACGCCGTCAGCAGGGCGGCGACGGCCGCCAGCCAGCAGTAGGGGGCGAACAGGTGGAGGCGCGTTCGTCGCAGTACGGCGAGCAGCGCCCGCAAAGCGCCCCATCCAACGACGAACGAGACGACGGCCCCTGTCAGCACGGGGCCCCAGGCGATGGCGTCGAGTTGATCGGCCGGCAGTCGAACGGTGTCCCAGAGTTTGACCAGCGCCGCCCCGACGATGGCGGGCACGGCGATGAGAAAACTGAACTCCGCCGCCCACCGCGGTCGCCATCCGCAGTACAGCCCTGCCCCGATGGTCGCCCCGCTGCGGGAGATGCCGGGCAGGATGGCCGCCGCCTGCGCCAGTCCGATCAGCAGTGCCTCCCATGCGCGGATGCTTTTCCACCCTTTTTTCCCGCCGCGCCCGCGAGTGCCCATCAGGAGCACACCGGTAAGGAACAGCCCGGCCGCGACCACTTTGGGAGAATCGAACCCCGCCTCGAACCCGCGCTGAAGGGTGAGCCCCGCTACGGCGCTGGGCACGAAGCCCAGGATACCCAGACCAAGGAACCGCCACGCCAGTTTCGGCGTCTCGTCGGCGGATTCCATCTCCAGCGCGAGGCGGCGGACGAAGCGGCGCACGCTGTGGCGGAAGACGACCAGCACGGCCGCCAGCGTCCCGACATGGGCGAGCACGTCGAAGAGCAGCATCTGCGGCGATCCCGCATCCAGCCGCAACCACCGCTGGACGAGCACGAGGTGGCCGCTGCTGCTGACGGGCAGGAACTCGGTCAGCCCCTGGAGCACGCCCAGCAACAGGCTGGTTCCGTATCCGCACGCCCCGTTCACGCCGATCGGCCTTCTTCCAGCAGCGTGCGGGAACGCACGAGGTAGGAGAGCATGGACAGAGCGGTGCCCGCCACCGTGATCCAGACGAGGGCCTTTTTGATCGTCTCCGCCGAGCCTCCCAGCGACCACTCCGCCTCGTGCGCGACGATCAGCAGGATGGCCGGCGCGGCGATGCTCTGCATCCACATCTTGATCTTGCCATAGACGGACGCGCCGTAAGACTGGCCCACCGATTCGCTGAACCCCCGCAGACCGGTGACCAGCAGCTCCCGCCCCACGATCACGACGACCATCCAGGCCGAGACGTGGGTGACGTTCCGCCCGCTTTCATCCACGAAGGGCTGTCCGGCGAAGAGGATGAACGCGCCGCAGACCAGCACCTTGTCCACGAGGGGGTCGAGGATCCGCCCCAGCACCGTCACCTGACCCCGCCTTCGGGCCATGTAGCCGTCGAGGAAATCGGTCAGCGCGGCCACGACGAAGATCGCCGCGGCCAGATCCAGGAGCCCCCGTTGCGGATCCTGCTGGGAGTACTGCGAGAGCAGGGCCACGAAGACGACGGCCAGCACGAACCGGCCGAGCGTGATCTGGTTGGGAAGATTCAGTGCCGACTTCATCCGCGCGCCTGCCTTGCGTCGAAGGCGAAAGGGTTTCCGGTCACGGCCGGGTCGGCCCGTCTGCTCGGGCGAACGGTATCCTACGCGGAAACCGGTCCGCTGGAAGGGTGGAGGGGAAGCGGCGTTTCGAGGGAGCGGGCGACGAGATCGTAGTTCTCATGGTTTACGCAACGAACGGTCAGCACCGAACCGGGCTCGACCTCGACGCCGGGCAGTTTCGTCACGCCGTCCACCTCGGGCGCCTGGCCCTGATGGCGGGCGATGCAGGTGCCCGAATCATCCCGGCCGTCGACGACCACCTCGAAGCTCCGCCCGATCCATTCCCGCGCCCGCTGGAACGCCGCCTCCCGCTGGACCTCCATCAACGCCGCCACCCGTTCGCGCTTGACGGCTTCGGGGATCTGATCGGCCATTCGGTCGGCCGGCGTCCCCGGTTCGCGGGAGAACGCGAACGTCCCCAGGGCATCGAAGCGGAACGCGCGAACGAAATCCACCAGCTCCGCGAACTCCGCCTCCGTTTCACCGGGGAAGCCGACCATCATGGTCGTCCGCAGCGTCAGGTTCGGGATTCGCTCCCGCAGCTTCGCCAGTACGGCCTCCGTCTCGGCCCGCGTGATCCGCCGGTGCATGGCTTTGAGAATCCGGTCGTTGATGTGCTGGAGGGGCATGTCGATGTACTTGCACACGCGGTCGCATTCGGCCAGGGCGTCGATCAGGGCGTCCGTGATCGCCGTCGGATAGACGTACATCAGACGGATCCATCGGACGCCGTCGAGCGCGTCGAGTCGGCGAAGCAACCCGTCCAGTTTGACCTCGAACGGAAAATCCCCCTCGCCGTAGCTGCTGGTATCCTGCCCGATCAGGATCAGTTCCGAAGCCCCGTCGGCGATCAGCTCCCGCGCCTCCGCCAGCACGACATCGGGCGGTTTGCAGTGCATGCGTCCGCGGATCGACGGGATCGTACAGAACGTGCACTTCTGATCGCATCCCTCGCTGATCCGCAGATAGGCGTAATGCCGCGGCGTCAGTCTCAGCCGCGCCGTGTCCAACTGCACGAACGGATGGTACGCGCCGAGGAACACGTCCGGGGACCGCTTCGCCCGGCGGCGGCCGTTCCCCCGCACCGCCCGTACGATGTCGTCCCGGTTGTTCACGCCCACGAGGGCGTCGATCCCCCGGATGCGTTGCAGCAGGGACGGACCGTCCCGCTGCACCAAACAGCCGGTGACCACGACCCGCTTGACGCAACCGCGCATTTTTTGCCGCACGGCTTCTCGGATGACCTCGTCCGCTTCCGTTCTGGACGCTTCCAGAAAGCCGCAGGTGTTGATGACGACGGCGTCGGCGTCGTTTTCATCGGCCGCCACCACGCACCCCGCTTCCGCGAGCTGCCCGAGCATCTTCTCGCTGTCCACGAGGTTCTTGGCGCAGCCCAAGGCGACGAATGCCACACGGGTCGGTTTTGTCGTCATCCTGTGAAATCCTGTCAAAAGGGTCGAAAATCGCTTCTCTCCCGCGAGTGTATCAGCGCCGTCCGCGAAGAAAAAGGAGGAAGATGACGCTGGTTTTGTCGCACGTATTGGATTACGATGGAGGCAACCTGCCCGGTGCGGTTGGTTCCGATAGCATGAACGAGACCGTATTGACGAAAGTGACCCAATGGCCCCGTGAAGTCCGCGCGGGGGTCTCCCGCCGGTTGCGGTTCATCGTCGGGTACCTCAAGCAGCCGCACGTGGTGGGGGCAGTATCGCCCAGTTCCCGCTCGCTGGCGCGGACGCTGTGCGCCCCGTATCGCCGCGCGGCCGGCCCTTCCACGGTGCTGGAGGTGGGCGCGGGAACGGGGGCGATCACCCGCGAGCTGGGCCGCATCCTCCGCCCACAGGACCGCCTCGACGTCTGCGAGATCAGCGACGAGTTCGCCGACATCCTCGAACGGGACGTGCTGAGCAACTCGGATTTCGCGCCGGCGGTGTCGGAAGGGCGGGTACGACTGATCCGCTCGGCCGTGCAGGACATCGAAGGCGAACGCAAGTATGACTTCATTATCTCCGGATTGCCGTTCACCGCGTTCGAGCTTCGCGACGTCAAGGCGGTCTTCGCGGTGATCCGGCGACTGCTCAAGCCCGACGGGGTGTTCAGCTACTTCGAATATGCCGGGATGCGAAAGACGTCGCAGGTGCTGGCCGTCGGACGCCGACGGCGGCGGGTGCGATCCGTCTCGGCCTACCTCACCCACAACATCCGCAACCATCAGTTCGCGCAGCGGATCGTGCTGACCAACGTGCCGCCGGCCTGCGCCCGGTACCTTCGTTTCAACGGAAACGGCAAATCACGCTTGCCGGACTGAGCCGCGTTTCCCGTGTGATTCTCGTGGGCCTTCTTCGGCGAAGGTGTTTTCCCAAGCCCGATCGAGTGTGGAGGCGTGAGCGACTCTTCCGCCGTTTTGAGGGACGGGAGCCCTCCAGGCGTTTCACGAAAATGCGCGAAATCGTCGGCGGGGGGACTTCCCGTTTGTGCATTTCGAGCCGCCGGTCCAAGCCCGTGCGATGTCTCCCACTCCTCTCGCATCCGGTGCTGCCGAACGGACCGCTCCACATCCTCGAGCAATGCTCTATGTTTGGGACGTCTCCGGAACGGCCAGGCGGGGGGCATGCTTATCGTTCTTGTAAGCGGTCAGGACCGGTTGTTTCTCTTCCAGCCGCTTCCGCATCCATTCGGCGGCCTGGGGAAGAACGGCGTCCGGCGGCGCGAGCGAGGGCACCCACAGACGCGGCCACTCGAAGACCAGGTACCCGCGATACAGAAGTCCCTTGAGCAACTCGATCGTCCGATCGAGTTCCACGTTCCCCTCGCCGGGCGGTTTGTATTCGAGCAGCACGCCCTGCTCGTCGAACGCGGCATCACACAGGTGGACCATGCCGATTTTCGAGGCCAGCGTCGGCAGGGACTTCGTCGGACGTTCTCCCAGCGTCCTCGCCGCGCAGGGGTTCCAGCAGCAGCGCACCCGCGGATGCCCCACCGCGTCCATCAGGAACCACATGTCGGCGCTGGTGACGAAATCCCCGCTGTTTTCGACGAGGATCGTGACGCCCTCGCGCACGGCCGCGGGAACCAGCGAACGAAGCGCTTCGGCGATCCGGGAAAGCGTCTCCCGCGGATCCTCGTGCCCCTGGACCTCGCCCGCGAAGATGCGCACGAACGGACAGCCGAGCTTCCGTGCCAGTTCCAGGTATTCCACGACGGAGGCCTTTTGCCGGGCGACCTCCGTCGAGCGGGTCGATTCGAGACTGGCCGAACAGCCCAGACACACCAGATCGATCTTGTGTTCCCGGAACAAAGCCTGCACGCCGGGCGGATCGGCGGACAGGGCGGGCACGACCGGAAGGTCGAGCTCCCCCTGCAACCCGCGGATTTCGACCCCGTCATAGCCCATGGCGGACGCCTGGGTCACGATCGTTTCCAGGTTCCACCCCGGACAAGCCAGCGTGCTGAAGGCGATCTTCATGGGAACTCCTCGTCTTCCCGACGGCACCGGATGGGGGCTTATGGCTTCCGGCCCGTCCCGCGCCGCGTCCTCGACTCGCGGGGAAGGGTACCAGATCGCCCTCGGCGGTCAAAGGGGCGGGGCGGAGGATGAAAACGGACATCGCGCTACGATTTCGACCGGGTTCGGCGGATCACGTCTTCATAGTCGATCGGTCGCTTTTCCACGAAGGCGGTGATGCCTTCGCGGACCTCCGGAGCGAGGTTGTGGACGGCCAGCCAGTCGCGGGCGTGGCCGATCGTCCCGCTCCAGGCGAAGTCCCGCCAGAAGTTGAGTTGCTGCTTGGTGTAGCGGGTGCATTCGGGCAGTTTGCGGATGAGTTTTTCGCAGAGTTCGTCGACGGCCTCATCCAATCGCTCGCGGGGGACGACGCGGTTGACCAGTCCCCATTCCAGGGCCTGGCCGGCGGGGATGTCCTCGCAGAGGAACAGAATCTCCCTTGCCCGCCGGTCGCCGACGATCAGGGGGAGGAACTGGGTGGCGCCGCCGGCGGCGACGCTGCCCCGTGCCGCGCCGACCTGCTTGATGATCACGTCCTCGGCCGCGACGGCCAGATCGCACGACATGTTCATCTCGTTGCCCCCGCCGACCACCATGCCGTTGAGGCGGGCGATGGTGGGTTTGCCGATGTTCCTCAACTTGTCGTGGACCTCGATGAACGCCCCCATCCATTTCCAGTAGGCGGAAGGGTCGCCGAGGCAGAGAGCTTCCTGTTCCTTCAGGTCGGCGCCGGTGCAAAAGGCCCGCTCGCCCGCGCCGGTGAGCACCATCACCCGCACGTCATCGTCCCAGGAGACGTCCTCGAAGGCGGTATGCAGCTCGCGCAGCGTGGGGAAGTCCAGACAGTTGAGCACCTGCGGGCGGTTGATGGTGATCGTCGCCCGGTGGTCGCCCTTGCGATAGAGGATGTTCTTGAAATCGAACGATTCAGCCGGTCGTGCCTGGGGAAAATCCATTTGGAATCATCCTTGAAGGTTTCTTTCGACGATCGCCATCGGGGAACCTGCCGTTCATACGATTCGCCATTCGCTATTCATCATTCGACATTCGCGTTCCGCTCCCTCACCTGTCTGCGTGCGTGCCTGCACGCCTGCCTGTGCGTTAGGCGGTCGCGGCTCAGTTTTGGCGGCCGCGGCTCTGCTCATTCGCTGTTCGCCATTCGCCGTTCGCAAAGAACCGCTCCCTCACGGTCGCGGCTCTGTTTTGGCGGTCGCGGCTCGGTTTTACGATTGCAGCCCTGTTCGACCGTCGCGGGTTTGTCGGCTCGGTTTCACGGTTGATCGCGTTCATTCCGTCGCGTCGGGCAGGCCGTGTCGGATCACCCACTCCATCACGTCACAGAAGCGGTCCAGTTCGGGCAGCGTCGTGTAGACGCTGGGCGAGACGCGCACGCCCTCGAACGCCTCGTGCTTGATGGCCGTCGTGAGGATCCGGTGCTCCTTCCACAACCATGCGCTGAGCCGCCCGCTGTCGATGCCGTCGATCTGCACGGTGGCGATGCCGCACGCCCGTCCCGGGCGAAGGCTGGTATGCAGTTTCACCCGCTCGTGCGAAAGAAGCCGTTTCGCCCAGTAATCGCGCAGGTAGACGAGGCGCGCCTCCTTCCGCTTTGCCCCGATCCCCTCGTGGAAGGTCAGCGCCTCGCCGATGGCGAGGTAGTTGGCGGCCGGGTGCGTGCCGATCTCCTCGAACTTGCGGATGTCGTCGCGCTTCTCTTCCGGAGCAGCCATCAGCGGCCACAGATCGGCGATCTTCTCCCGCCGCACATAGAGCAACCCCGTCCCGTGCGGGGCGAAGAGCCACTTGTGCAGGCTCGATCCGTAATAGTCGCAGTCCAGGTCGCGGAGGCGGAAATCGAAATGGGCCAGGGCGTGGGCGCCGTCCACGATCACCGGGATCCCTTTCCGTCGCGCCATCGCCACCACCTCCCGCACCGGAAGAATCTGTCCGGTGAGGTTGATCATGTGGCACATCAGGATCAGCCGCGTCTTCGGCGTGATGTGTTGTTCGAAGAGGGAGACGATCTCGCTCGGATCCTCGGCCGGCACGGGGATGGAGAACGTGCGGAGCACGATGCCCTCGCGGGCGGCCCGCTGGCGGAAGGTGTTGAGCATTCGCGGATAGTCCTGATCGGTGGTGAGCACCTCGTCGCCGCGCTTCAGATCCAGGCCGAACTGGCACGTCTGGAGACTCTCGGAGGCGTTGCGGGTGAACGCCACTTCCTCCGTATCGCAGCCGAACGTGCGGGCGAAGCGCTCGCGGACCGCCTCCCGCTGCGGTTCCAGCACCCGCCACATTGTGTAGGCGGGGGCGAGGTTGGAATAGTCCAGGTGGCGTTTCATGGCCTCCTGCACGAACCGCGGCGCGGGACTGACGCCGCCGTTGTTGAGGTTGACCAGTGAACGATCGACGGTGAACGCCCGCGCGACCTCGAACCAGAAGTCCTCGTCGCCCGCTGTTTCCTCCGCCGATCCCGGATGCGACGCCAGATCGCGCGCCACTGCCAGCGCCCGTCGCGGCTCCAGCAGGACGCCGGCCAATCCCGTCACCGCCATTCCCGCCGCCGGCAGCATCAGCGCGCCGAGAAACTCCCGTCGATCGACCATGTTGGTGTCCTCCCTATGTCCGCCGCCGTTATGCAGGCCCCTTTCAGAGCGCATTTCGGAAGCCGCGGTTCATGTCGCGACGCGTCATTCGCATTCCGCTCCCTCGACTGTCCGCGTGCGTGCCTGCACGCCTGCCCGTGCGTCGCACGCAGAAAGGCACCGGCAGGCGGTCGCGGCTCGGTTCATTCGATATTCGACATTCGTAGAACCGCTCCCTCACGGTCGCGGCTCTGTTGACGGTCGCGGTTTTGCTGACGGTCGCGGCTTTGTTGACAGCGCAGCTCTCTTCGCAGTCGCGGTTCTGTTGACGGTGCGGCTCTGTCGGGCTGACGCGGTTGCGTCCGGCAGGCGCGTCGCTTATTCCACCTCGGCGAACATCATGTGGATCAGGTCGCCGGCGAACCCCATGACGTCCTTGGCGGCGGCCTTGCCCTCCTCGCTGTTCAAACCGGCCATCATCGCGTCACGGTTTTCGAAGTACAGCTCGGCCATCAGGTAGAACTTCGGCTCGCCCGCCGGCGCCCCGAACACGCGGGAGACCTCCAGTTTCATCAAACCGGGGATCTTCTTTGCCAGCGGCGTGTGGATCTCCCGGTAGTGTCGCTCGAAGGCCTCCATGTCGGCGGGTTTCTTGTACAGCGCGACCAGTTTGACCACGATCAACTCCTTTCCATCAGTCGCTTGAGCTTGTCCTTGTTCATCACGACCTGCACCTGTCGCCCCCGGGCGAGCAGTCGCTTCCCTTCATGGGCGGTCACGTCGCAGATCACCCGCAGATGCCGGTCGGCGACAACTTCCGACAACACGGCCCGCACGGTCACTCGTCGCCCGACCGGGCACGGGGCAAGATGGTCGACGCTGACGTGCGCGCCGACGCCTTCTTCGTGCGGTTCCAGGAAGTCGACGAGCACCTTCCGCGCCGCCAGTTCCATATGGTGCACCAGCGACCAGGTGGAATAGCAGCGGTGCACGATCACCCCGTCGAACGCGGGGCACATGTCTTCCGTGACGGTGATGGTGACCTCCCGGCTGATGCCCGGCTCGAACCCCGGTTTCATCCGTCCTTTCGTGCCTCCCACGCCGCCGACCGCCGTGCGCGTCCGCAGGGCGTCCGATTCCGAATTCGCGTCCGAAAAGCGATAGTCTAAGAGCGGGGCCGACCGCGGCCAACCGGGTCGTTCCGGATCGGCCAGAGACCGCGGCGCCCGCGAGGGAACCGGTTGCCCGGCGAACGGGGGGCGGGGGCGTTATTCGGCGGGATCGGGCGCGATCAGGCCCAGGTGATGGCTCTCGTCCAGCATCATGGCCATGCGGACGAGATGGGGGAGGGAGGGGGCGGCCATTTTCTGCATCACCCGTGCCCGGTGGACTTCGACCGTTTTGCTGCTGCACTGGAGGGCGTCGGCGATCTGGCGGTTGGTCAGCCCGGAGACCACCAGGCGCAGCACTTCGTGCTCGCGCGGCGTAAGCCGGGCCACCCGCTGGGCGATCACGCGGCATTCCCGCAGCCGCCGGCGGCAGCGCGCGTCCTCCCGCAGCGCGTCGGCCACCGCCTCACGCAGGATCGAATCGGAAAAGGGTTTCAAGAGAAAATGAAACGCACCGAGTCGCATGGCCTGGACGGCCGTCGGCACGTCCGCATAGGCCGTCGTCACGATGATCGGCACCGTGATGCCGCGCTGGCGCCGCTCTTCCAGCAGTGTCATGCCGCTCATCCCCGGCGACCGCATGTCGAGGATCAGACAGCCGGCCTGATCGGGATCGTAGGCTTTGAGGAAGGTCGGCACGTCGATGTGGGACGCCACGTTCGTTCCGTCGGAGGTGATCAGCCGCTCGACGGCCAGCCGGGATGGTTCGTCGGCGTCGATCACATGGACGAGCGTGTTCAGTTTCGGCTCACTCACCGTCGGCTTCTTTCAAGCGTGGGCATCCGCACTCGATGCGACCCAACCCGGTCAAGGGATGCGCCGTCTACAGAATTGCGAGAATCGTTTTCCTACGCTATTAGGGATTTCCTATATTTCGCGGGCTTTGCACGAGGTTTCATTCGCCGGGCGTTTCGATGCTGAAGTCGGGCGAAGCCTTTCCCGTCGGTGCCGCGGCTTCGTCACTTCATCCGTTTCATGCCCTCGGCCGCGCGCTCGCGACGGGAAGTCTTACCCCGCCGGTCAGCAGCGTTGAGCGTTCTTGATGCCGGGACGGGCGCCGCGATGTGACACGCTGTCGAGGCGCGACCGATCGCGCACGCGATCACGGCGTGTCGTCACACGTTCCTGTCCCTACGTCTGGATGCAACGGTTCGGCTCAGGGCCTTTAAGATGGGCCGTCAAACCAACGACAAGGACGGATGATACCGTAGGTTGCCTTGGAGTGGACGCTTCTCGTCAAGGCGTTGCATCGAACAGCCGTATGCCAACGGCCTCGGTGGAACGGATGTGATCTTCTCCCCGAATCGCTGTCCTGAACGACTACCCGGAATGAGCCGCCCCGCTTATCGGCTCATCCCTTCAAGCAGGATGCGAATCAGCGATCGAAGATCGCTTTCGTAGTCCCGATCGCTGTGCATACCATACGAAACATAGGCGATCCGACCCGCCGGGTCAATGACGAACAGGGCTGGAATCGACCGAATCTGAAACGCCTTGACCACATCGTCGTTGCCGATAACCGTCGGGTACGAGACGGAATGGGCTTTCAAGAACCCCGCGAGCCCTTCCCGTTGTCCGCCGAAGTGTTCCCAGACGTTGACGCCCACCACGCGCACACGCTTCCCCCGGAACGCTTCGTGGATCCGTTGAAGCGCGGGAAGCATCGCCACACACGGAGCACACCATGTCGCCCAGAACTCCAGCACCACCACCTGCCCGCGAAGCTGTCGCAGCCGGATCATTTCGCCGTCCGGCGTGGTCAGCGTCCAATCCGGCGCCGGCGTCCCGATCCGCGTCGGTTCCAGCGTGATATCGAGCAGCCCCTGCGGCGGCTCCTCGCTGACGCGCACCGTCAGCTCATTCCATGCGTCGGGATTGTTTCGAAACCGGACGACGGCCGTCGTCTGGAGCGGCGTTCGTCGCCGGTGAAAGGCGGGGCGGAGGAAATCCAGTCCCCCCGTTCGACGGGTGATGTTCCGCATGCGCTCCCGCAGCGCCTGCCGGGTCCTGTCCCGATCGGTTCCCGGTCGACCGGCGTCGGCGAGGATTCGTTCCGTCGCCGGACCGTCCGGATCGTTGATCGCCTGCAAAACGTCTTGAAGAGCAAGATCGGCGGGCGTGCTTACCGGCCCCTGGAGTGTCCTGTGATCGGGTGGTTCTATCGGTGGCGGCGCAGCGCGCCCGCCGGCGCTGAGGAACAGGATGAGCAGGGCGGTCAGTCGGGGCCGGTCCATCCGCGTTGCCTTTCCTTGAGACGCCCTTGCCTCAGCGGTCGAGGGTGATCGTCTTGTTGTCCTCCTCGGTCTTGTCCGCCATGGAATAGGTTCCGTCCTGCCGCTGGTGGTTGACCTTGAGTTTCTTGAGGTACAGTTCATACACGTCGCGGGCGTCGAGACCCACGCACTGGGCCATGCTGATCCAGAAAAACAGCAGGTCGATCACTTCCACGCGGGCGTTCTGGAGATCGTGGATGGCGAAGCGCCGTCCTTCCTTGGCCTCGCTGCACCAGTGCTTCCAGAACAGACAGTCGCGCAGCTCTTCCAGTTCGTTGCCCGCGGCGATGATGTAATCGTGGAGCCACTCGCCGGCCTTTTGCGGGTCGAAGTGCTCGCGCAGCGACTTCGTGTCGTACCCGATCCGCTTGTTCAATTCCGCCTGCCGTTCGAACAGTTCTTCGAGCACGTTCGACTCCTTTCCGCAAAGAGAGCACCATGATGGGGAGTGAGGCCTGCGGGTCGCAACCCGGCTCCGCCGCGCATAGCGTATCGCAAGAAGGGCGAGGGATGAAGCGCGCGTGGGGGGCGGCGGCAGGCGGCAGCGAGGGCCGGGCGGCGCGGAACTGCGGTCTCAGTCCTCGAGGTATTCGCGGATCTTGCGGAGGGCTTCGACCTCGATCTGGCGGACCCGTTCCCGCGTCAGCTTCACGCGGGCGCCGATCTCCTTGAGCGTGAGGGGATCCTCGCCGTCCAGCCCGTAGCGGAGCTTGAGGATCTTCGACTCCCGCTCATCGAGCGACTCGAGCAGGCCGACGATGCGCGTCGCCTCGGATTCGTGCATGAGGATTTCGTCGGGCTGGGGCGTGCGGTGATCGGGCAGCCCCTCCGTGAGCGTGGCACCGTCCTCGCCGTCGGTGTCCTGGGTGGGGGCGGAGACGGCTTTGACCGCGCTCTTGATGTGCTGGAGCTTGTTCTCGCTGAGCTCCAGCATCTCGGCCAGCTCCTCCGTGGTGGGCAACCGGCCTTCGCGCTCCAAGAACTTGTCCCGTGCCCGGCGGAAACGGGAGATCATCTCCACCATGTACGCCGGGATGTGGATCGGCTTGTCGGAGTTGATCAGCGCCCGTTTGATGGCCTGTTTGATCCACCACGAGGCATAGGTGCTGAAGCGGGTGTTCTGGTCCGGGTCGAAGCACTCCACCGCCCGGATCAGACCCAGGTTCCCCTCGTTGATCAGGTCGTTGAGCGGCATCCCGCGCTTGACGTACTTCTTGGCGATGTTCACCACCAGGCGCAGGTTGGATTTGACCATCTGCTCGCGGGCGACGGCGGCCTCCGCCTCGGCCCGTTCCCGCTCGGCAAGGCCGATCTCCCCCCGGTGGAACTGGTCCGCCACCGTGCGCGCACGGCGGACGATCCGCGCCAGTCGTTTTTCCTCATCCGCGCTCAGCAGCGGCGCCTCGTTGATCTGGCGCAGGTAGATTTGCAGGTCGGCGTCGACGGCGATGGTCGATCTCCCCTGTTGACGGTGCCTGATCCCCGACACCTCTGGCCCTGGATCACTGCAAGCGGACGACCGTCGTCCTACGAGGACGCGTCCGGCTGCTCGGGAGTCTCCGGTGAGGATGCCTCACCCTCCGCGACCGCCTCGGGCGACGCGTCGGCGCTCTCTCCGGTCGGCGCCGATTCCTCCGCGGCGTCCTCCGAGCCCGACGGTTCCGGCGACGCCGCCTCGGCCGGGGCTGGTTCTTCCGTTGTCGGCAGTTCCGCCCGTCCCGGGGCGATCAGCCCGCCGCCGAGGTCGGTGTCCAGCCCGCCGCGCCGCTCCTTGGGTACATCGGCAGCGGCGGACTCCGCCTCCTGTTCCACCGACCATTCCGCCCGTTTCTTCGAGAGTCCGATCTTCCGCTCATGCTGGTCCACGCGGAGGATCTTGACGAGGATCTTGTCTCCGATCTTCACCTCCGTGTGCGGATCCTCCACCTTGTGATCGGCCAGTTCGCTGACGTGCAGCAGTCCTTCGAGGTCCTGTTCCAGTTCCACGAAGACGCCGAAATTGGTGATCTTGGTGACGGTTCCTTCCACGATCTGCCCGGGGATGTAGTTTTCGGGCACTGCCCGCGCCCACGGGTCTTCCTGGAGCTGCTTGAGCCCCAGGGCGATCCGCTGCTTGTCCTGTTCCACTTTCAGGACGACGCACTCGATCTCCTCGCCCTTCTTCACCACCTCGGAAGGGTGCCCGATCTTCTTCGTCCAGCTCATATCGGACACGTGCAGCAGTCCGTCGATCCCCTCCTCGATCTCGATGAACGCCCCATAATTGGTCAGGTTGCGCACCCGTCCCTTGATGCGGGTGTTGGGCGGGTATTTCTCGGCCACGTGCTCCCACGGGTTCGGCTGCGTCTGCTTGATCCCCAGCGAGATTTCCTGCTTGTCCTTGTTGATCTCCAGCACGACGACTTCGATCTCATCGCCGACGGAGAGCAGCTCGGAGGGGTGGCTGATGCGGCGCGTCCAGCTCATCTCGCTGATGTGCACCAGCCCCTCCACGCCGGGAGCGATCTTCACGAACGCTCCGTAGTTGACCAGGTTGACCACCTCGCCCTTCAGACGGGTGCCCGGCGGGTACTTGGCCTCCACCTCCTCCCACGGGTTGACGCGGAGCTGCTTGAGCCCCAGGGCGATCTTCTCCTTCTCGTGATCGATGTTGAGGATCTTGACCTCGATCTCCTGATCGATCTTGAGAATCTCCGAGGGGTGGGTGATCCGGTCCCAGCTCATATCGGTGATGTGCAGCAGTCCGTCGATGCCGCCCAGGTCCACGAAGGCGCCGAAGTCGGCGATGTTCTTGACGATCCCCTTGCGCACCTGCCCCACTTCCAGTTCCGCCATCAGTTTTTCCTTGGCGGTGGCCCGCTCCTCCTCCAGGAGCTTGCGGCGGGAGATGACGATGTTGCGGCGGTCGGCGTCGATCTTGAGGATCTTGGCGCGGATGGTCCGGCCGATGTACCCGCTGATGTCGCCCGGGCGGCGGATGTCCACCTGCGAGGCGGGGAGAAAGACCGGGTAGCCGATATCCACCAGCAGCCCGCCCTTGATCTTCCGCATCACGCGACCTTCCACCTCGTCGCCTTCCTTCTTTTCCGTACAGATGCGGTGCCAGTTGATGATCCGGTCGGCCTTGCGCTTGGAGAGGATGATGTGCCCGGTATCCGACTCGACGTTCTCCAGCCAGACCTGGATCTCGTCGCCGATATCCACGGAGCTGGGGTCTTCCCATTCCTCGCGCGGCACCAGTCCCTCGCTCTTGAGCCCCACGTCCACGACGAAGGCGTCGCCGGTCCGACCGACGATCTTGCCCTTGAGAATGGTGCCGGGGCGGAACTCTTCCGTCTGCTGCTGCACCAACCCGCTGAGTTGGTCGTCGCTGCCCGCCTCCCCGAGCAGTTTCTGCACTTCCGCCTCGAGCTCCTGCCCGTCCGCGTCCAGGTCCGTGATGAGGTTGTAGTCCACCATGTCGATTGCGTTCGTGAAACGATCGTTCCGTTTCGTTCCGGGGCGGACGCTTGGTCCGGCCCGTCCGGGTCTGCGATGTCAGACGGACGCGCCGGGCTTCGCCGCCGGAACCGTGCCGTATCCGTGCCCGCGGCGGATGCGGGGCCGTCCCGCACCTGACACGCCGAGGCCGCTCGTCCTCTCCGCCGTGCCGGTTTCGACGACCGGCCGGCGCCTGTCTTCGTGATCACCCGGTCGATCTTCCGGAGTCTGCGCTCCGCTCCCGGCGGCGCCGCAAGCCGGATTCTCGTCCGACACCATCACGCCGGGGGATCGGTCCGTGGATTCGGGCATCCGACAAGGTGGGATTCCGGGAAGGATGGGAAGAAAAGGGACGGGCACCTACGTAACGCTGATGCGATGAAAACCGTGACGACGTTTCCGGTTCAACAGTTTCCGTCCGTTGTGCGTCCTCATCCTCGCTCGGAACCCCTGCTTGCGGGCCCGCTTGATCTTGCTGACTCGTCTCGGATAGTGCATGTCGTGTTCTCCCCGGCCGGTTCGCCCGGGCTCTCGTTTTGCGGACACCGCCGACCGTTCCCACACCGATCTCGTTTCCGCTCGTATGGAAACGACGTAATGTATACGCCCACCCGCTGACTGACAACCCCGTTTTTCCCCGACGGCAAGCGAGGCCGCCGGCGGCATCCACGCCCGCGCGCGGCCCCGCCGTCCGCAGGGAACGTCGGAGCGGGAATGGCGTCCCGCTCGAATCCCGGTGTGCTCTTCGTTTTTGAGTTGGAGCCGGGACGATCCGATGCTAGGATGAGGGTCGAAAGCGCCGGCGGGTCTCCCGGAGTCGGGGGAGACGGTCGGCGGACGTTGCCGGCTCGTCACGAAACGCGCGTCCCGCAGGGGCCGGTCGGCGCGTGTTTCGTCACGGGCCCGTAGAGACATCCGGGGATCCCGTGTCCAACGAGGAGCGAATCGCGCGCGCCGAGGAGATCCTGGAGTACCACTTTCGGGATCCGGACCTCCTCCTCACCTCTTTGACCCACGCCTCCTGCGCCGACTCCCGCATCCGCAGCAACGAGCGACTGGAGTTTCTCGGCGATGCCGTCCTGGGGCTGATCGTCTGCGACATTCTTTACCGGGAGTACCGCAACTGGCTGGAAGGGGAGCTGACCAAGCTCAAGTCGGTGGTGGTCTCCCGCCGGGTCTGCGCCAGGGTGGCCGACCAGATCGGGCTCAGTGAGCTGCTCATCCTCGGGGAGGGGCTCCACGGCGAGCAGCGTCTCCCCATGTCGCTGCGGGCGGCGGTGTATGAGGCCGTCATCGGCGCCCTCTATCTCGACGGCGGGTTCGAAGCCGCCCGCCGTTTCGTCCTCCGCACTCTGGAGGAACAGATCGAGCGCTGGGCCGTCTCCGACAACCGCGAGAATTACAAGTCCGCCCTCCAGCAGTTCGTCCAGCGCTACCTGCTGACCACGCCCCGTTACGAGACCCTCGACGAAAAAGGACCGGACCACAGCAAGTGCTTCGAGGTCTGCGTCGTGGTCAATCACGAGCGCTTCCCCAGCGCGTGGGGACCGAGCAAAAAGGCCGCCGAACAGGAGGCCGCCCGCCGCGCCCTGGAAATCCTCCAGGCCCGTCACCGCCGCCAGGCGGACGAATCCGAAGCCCGCGAACTGCACGACGCCCGATAACCGCTCGGCGGTCTGCACGGATTCCGCCGGCGCGCCCCGCTTGTTTCCCCGCCTTTGATGTGCGAGACTCGAATGTTCCCGTGGCTTGGGAATGGAAGGAGGCGGGCATCATGAGTGAAGAAGAACGGGAGTACCTGCTGGGCACGAACGAGGCGGAACTGGCGCGGCTGGGCTTTCAGCATCGCGTCTGGGCCGAGGTGACCTTCGCCCACTGGGAACGGGCCGGTTTCGCCCCCGGCTGGACCCTCCTCGACTTGGGATGCGGTCCCGGGTTCGCCACCCTCGATCTGGCGGCGCTGGTCGGGCGGGAGGGCAAGGTGATCGCCGCTGACGCCTCGGCACGGTTCATCGACTACCTGCAAGCCCGTTGCCGGGAGCTGGGGCTTGGGCACGTCGAGCCGCGTGTGACCGACGCGGCCGAGCTGGATCTGCCCCCCTCCTCTCTCGACGGTGCCTACGCCCGCTGGCTGTTCTGTTTCGTCTCCGACCCCGAGCCGGTGGTGGCCCGCGTGGCCGCCGCCCTCAAACCCGGCGGGACCATGGCCGTGATGGATTATTTCAATTACCCCGCCCTGACGCTGGCTCCCCGCAGTGCCGCCATGGACCGCGTTCTGCAAGCGGTTCAGGAAAGCTGGCGGGCGAGCGGGGGCGACCTCGACATCATGCTCCGCCTGCCCTCGTTGATGGCCGCCCACGGGCTCGACCTGGTCGACGTCCGCCCCGTGCTGCGGACGGCGCGTCCGGGATCGGCCCTGTGGAACTGGCCTGCGACGTTCTTCGGCTACTACGTGCCGATCCTGGTGGAGCGGGGGTTCCTCCAGCCGGATGAGGCGGCTGCCTTCCGCCGCGAGTGGCGCGAGCGGGAATCCGACCCGTCGGCCTTTTTCTGCACGCCGCCGATGCTCTGCGTCGTCGCCCGTCGGCGATGAAGGTGTCCCCTGCTCGAGGTGTATGCGCAGCCCGTCGGCCTGTCGGTGCACCGATCTCCCACGAACGGGATGGAACGGCTTCGGCGGAAGGGCGTGGTCGCTGCAACCACTGGAGCCAGCGGGACTCGAACCCGCGACCTTCTGCATGCC
>CAZNQN010000005.1:0-1493 GCA_964574925.1 uncultured Phycisphaeraceae bacterium
GTTCTCCGAGCACGTGAAGGTGTCCGGCATCTTCCTGGCGAAACTGGACGGATCGGCCAAGGGGGGGATCGTCGTCGGCATCCGCGACCGGTTGCACGTCCCGGTGAAGTTCGTGGGGCTGGGCGAGACGCCGGAGGACGTGGCGCCGTTCGACCCGGAGCTGTTCATGAAGGCCATGTTCGATTTCTCGAACACCTGACCCGCCCCCGTCAGGCCGATTCTCGGAGCGAAGGGTCCCCGCGGACGTCGGTTTGCCGCCGACCTCGACGGGGTTTGTCGAGGGGGGGTTCAGGGACGGAGTCGATTCCGTGCCGCTCAGTCAGGAAGACCTCGAGCGCGAGGCCGACGACATGTTCAAAGACCGCCGGATCGCTCATGCGGTCCGTTGCGGTCGGTGCGGGTACAATCTCAAGACGCTTCCCTACATCGGACAGTGCCCGGAATGCGGAAACGAGTACAACGCCCGCCCCATGTCCATGAAGGGGATCTTCAACGCCTGCGAGGGAGGGTTTCCGTTCCGGTCTTTTTTCGGAGCATTCGTGGGAGCGGCGGGGGCGGTGGTGATGGCATCGTGGGCACTGGACCCGCTGGATCTGGTGGGGCTGTTGCTGACGGCGATCTTCCTCTGGATGGCGCTGATGTATTTCTGGTCCGGGTGTTCCGGCGTGATGCGAATGTTCCGGGCGATCTCCATCCGCCGCCGTATCCGGATGGAAGAGCAGCAAGAAGAAGATTAGGGGGGGTTCAAAACGTTGGTGGCAGATGTGAGCGGAGGACGCTTGACAGAGCGGCGATCGTAAGGGAGCGGAAGGTGCCGGGCTCCGCACCATGGACACGAACGTCCATTGGTCCGCCGAACGTGTTTTGAAACAGTTCCTTAGTCCGACAGTTGCGTATCGTGTGCAGCACGTGGGAAGGAGGCTTCCCGTGCCGATGGTTGGGCGGTTCCACATCGGAAACGACGGAGTCCCTCCGGGGCGCGGCCGTCGTACGAATCGGCAGACGATCTGCAACACGGTTGGCCCGATGGATCGAACGGGCGTGAAACTCACGCTGGAGGCGGCACGTGACGGGCGATTCGGTGCGGCCCGGACGGAACGTCTGCTCTACACGACGGTCGTTGCGGAACCTCCCCCCCGGGCGGCTGGACTCTCATATCGCCGGGGCCGGGTTTCGGGGAACGGGGCAGTACGGACCGCCGGGCGGCGGAGATGAGCGGCCAAGTGGCACCAAATACGGCACCAAACAGGCTGCATTCACAGGCTTCTCGGTGCGCCGAGGTGCACGATCGACAAGCGAAAGTGCGGGGTCGTGGCACATCGAGAAAGGCCTATAAAAAAAGGGAAAAACAGCGCATCGGCGTGCAGGGAAACGCACTGGGCAGGGGCGGATTCGAACCGCCGACACACGGATTTTCAGTCCGTTGCTCAACTTCCGCAAGTCCTTGCGTTGCAACGGGTTATGAATCGGCCGTGGGGCACCAGCCCCAAATC
>CAZNQN010000005.1:1503-20846 GCA_964574925.1 uncultured Phycisphaeraceae bacterium
GGTACCATAGTGCGATCCGGCGCGGCTCGTCAAGACCGTGTGTGCCGCACTCCGGGCGTCTCCGCTGCCCTGTGAAACGATCATCGGAAGGAGGATCGGAGATCGCCAAGCGTCTTCGATCGGCGTCGGTCACGCTCGCGCGGGACATGGTGCGGAAGGGCCACTTCGCCCGGAGAGGGGAGAGAAAAGCCGGGATCTCGTGAGGGGGAAGAAGCTCGCGGCTTGATGCTCGAAGCGCGTGCATAAAAACCTCGATCGCGGGCGTTGCTCCCACAAGCCCTGCTTTTCGTTTTCAGGCACCTTTCGAACGGTCGGGCTTCGGTCCATGGCCGGTTTTCATCCGGCATTCGCCGCCCGTCCGGTCCGGAACGGGGGAACTGCGACCTGTTGCCGCCTTGGAGGGCGAAAGGCCTCGAACGGAGCAGGGAGGGCATCACGGGCCGCTCCTACCGGCCGCCGTGCAATCGGAATTGCGACCGATAACGGCACCGTTCCGCGCAGCAAGAAGAACCTGCGCCGCTTCCGTTCCAGTGCCGGACTCCTGTCACGATCCACGAATCGTTCTCAGCGCGTCCCCGCGAAGGCGTTATCGGTCCGCACCGGGTCCCCCGCGGGTGCCGCTACGGGCAAAAGATCGTTGAATTGTAGACTCGGAAATGGCTACGATGGAAGGGGATCCCGGCAAGCGGTAAGGAGGGAACGGCCCATCGGGTCGGCACCGCAATGTCTTATATCGATCTACAATCGGCGTTGCAGGATTGGCCGTATGAACCGGACAAGATATCCGTGCGCAAGATCCTCGGCGCCGACGGCAAAGTGCGGATCCAGATGCGGGTGGAGCTGGGCATTCTCCAGATGGAGGCTGCGGGACGCCCCGACGGGCAGCGCCCCCATCAATACGAATCGCTGCTGGATTACTACCGCGCGCAACTGTCCCGGCACGAAGCCTGCAACGGGACGACGCTCGGCTTTTCCCTCTCGAAAGAAGATTGTCATCAGCTCCGCCTGGAAGCGTCGCTCTATTACCGGCGGTACGTGGCGTACTTCGTCCTGGAGGAATACCCGAATGTCTGGCGGGACACCGCCCACAACCTGGCGATCAGCGACCTGTGCCGGGACTACGCCCTCGAACGGGAGGACCGACTCTTCCTGGAGGAGTATCGTCCCTATCTCATCATGATGGACGCCCGGGCGCGCGCCTACCACGCCCTGGAGGAGGGTGAGCCGGCCAGTGCCTTGGCCCACGTCAACCGCGGCATCCTCCACATCCGGACCCACCTGGAGCAGTTCGGCTCCCCGGAGGCGCTGGAGACCTGCGAGGAGCTCAAGATGCTCCGCCACATGAGCGCCCAGCTCAGCAAGCAGATGCCGAAAAACTCCCTGCTGGTGACGCGCAAGGCCCTTCGCGCCGCCATCGAGCAGGAGCGGTTCGAAGAGGCCGCCCGCCTCCGCGACGAGCTGAAGAACCTCTACGGCCCACGTCGCGGGGCCGATCGCTCCCTGGGGTGACCCCCTCTCACCGCGTCCCACGACCGGCGCCGCGCACGGCAGGCCGGTGTGTCGATCCATCGGCCCGGACGGCAAGCCCACACCCCTGAAGCCCAGAATACGGAAGGATGCTCGAAACGGGCCCGTTCCGGGGGTCTCCAGGTCCGGCGTGGGTGAAACCCGCACCTGCGGGAATAGTCCCGCCGTGGATGCGGTTGAAGCGGAGGAGCAGGGCGGTCGGCGTCGGTTGTCCTGTGCGTTTCGGGCCGGGGTCTCCCTCCCTCGACCGCGGTCCGTAGGTTCCGGATAGAGGGATGGTTACGGAATGCATTGAGGAGAACAGAATCGATGAGTGGTAAAAAAGCAGCGTTCGAAAGTCTCAAGACGCTCGCCGTCGGGGCCTTGGTCTCCGGCGTGGTGGTGGGTTTTTCCGGCATGACGGGCTGTTCGCAGCAGCACAACCGGGCGACCATGTCAGGGGACAAGGGTTGCGGCGGCGATAAGAAATGCGGTGGCGACAAGAAATGCGGGGGAGACAAAAAGTGTGGCGGCGATAAGAAGTGCGGCGGGGACAAGAAGTGCGGCGGAAGCCGATAGACCGCTCGCTTCGTCTTCTACGGAAACGGGCAGAACCCTTGCCTGCTTTGCGAGGTTGAGCGGAGGCATCGGCAAGGAGACTCTCCCTTGATCCTCGGGGCGGTCGACCGCCCCGGGGATTTTTTGCAGGCGGGGCGGTGAAAACGATCGATGACGACACGCAAGAGAAACTTCGGATTGAAACCCCTGGGGGCGGGAATCGGGCTGCGGCGCGTCCATGCGTCGGAGATCCTTCGGCGACAACCGCCCGTGCGCTGGTTCGAGGTGATCCCGGAGAACTTCATCGGGCGGGGCGGCTTCTGCGCCGACGTGCTGCGCAAAGTGGCCGAGCAGTACCCCGTGATCGGTCACGGCGTCTCCCTCTCCATCGGCAGCACCGATCCGCTCGACCGGGAGCATCTGGCCCGACTCAAGGCCTTCTGCCGGGACGTGAAGAGTCCCTGGTTCAGCGACCATCTGTGCTTCACGATGGTCGATCACGTCAACCTCAACGACCTGATCCCGCTTCCTTTCACGGAGGAGACCGTCCGCCACGTCGTGGAGCGGGTGCGGATCGTGCAGGAGACGCTGGAGGTGCCGTTTCTGCTGGAGAACGTGACCTATTACATGGCCCCGTCTCGTTCGCAGATGAGCGAGGCGGAGTTCATCACCCGAATCCTCGAAGGGGCAAACTGCGGTCTGCTACTCGACGTGTCCAACGTCGTCCTCAACGGCCGCAACCACGGGTACGACCCGGTGGGGTTTCTCGACTCGATCCCCCTCGACCGGGTGGGCCAGCTTCATCTCGGCGGCTATGAGCAAGAGGGGGACATCCTGCTGGACACGCACAGCCGCCCCGTTTCCGCAGAAACCTGGTCGCTCTACCGGGCGGTTCTGGAACGGATCGGGCCGACGTCGGTGCTGATCGAATGGGACGCGGAGATTCCCGCCCTGGACCGGCTGATGGAAGAGGCCGATCAGGCGCAACGACTCATGGAGGAGGTGACGCGGGCCAAGACGGGTTCGGCCTGACGGAGACGTTTGCGGTGGCAGAGACGATGGAGCCCGTCACTGGAATCGGAATGGATGCGTATGCCGCTGCCTGATGTGCTGTCCGCCATCCGTGTGCTCGTGCTGGACGATCCGCCGCTTGCGGAGGATCCCCAGGCGCGGGAAGCGGAGCTGGCCCGCCGCTTCCCCAACCTGACGCCGCAGGAACGGGCCGACCTCGCCGCCGTGCCGCCCGAACGGCTCCGGGTCTATACCAACCTGATCTTCGCCGGCATGCGCGAGATGGTCCGCTGGGCCTATCCGCTTTCTCTTGGGGTGATTGTGGAGGTGATCCGGGCGGAGGGAGACGATCGGCCCGAGGGAGAAATCGCCTTCGACCTGATGCGCGAGCTGCACCGTTTTCGACCGTGGCGGCATCCGTCGACGAGGGAGCTGGCCGCTCACTTCCGGGACTTCATCGAGACGCACAATCCGCAGTGGCTTCGCGCCCGTCCGATGCTCGCTTCCCTGCTTGACTTCGAACAGGTGGAGGTGGACGTCTTCTACGCGGAGGACGCGCCGGGCGAACCGTTTCGACTGGACGAGATCACCTCGCTTTCGGTCGAGGCGTTCATGGGGTTGGAGGTTATGCGTCCGCTCTACGTCGTTTTGCGGGAGTATCCGTTCGACGTCCCGGCATGGGCGAGGGACCGTCGGCGGGAGGAAGACCTCGCGGTGGAGGAACCTCCTCCGGACAAAGGCTGGTTCGCCTGCGGGCGGGATCCCGATTCGCTGATGCCCCATTGGGTCCGTCTGGAGAACCCGGCGGAACGAGCGGCGATCCAGTCCGTCGGCGCCTCGGGGAGGGATACGGTCCAACGCATGGCGGAAGCGTACCTTGCCTCGCGTGGCGTCGATGCGGAGGCGGACCCGCAGGCGGCGTTCGTCGACTTTTTCGAACGGTTCGCCCGCTGGGCGCAGGCGGGCGTGGTCCTTCGCCCGACCGCCTGAGCAGGTCTTGCGTCCCTGGCGAATCCCTCTCTTTTGCGTTCTGAGCCGCGGGCTTTCAGCCCGCGCCACATGACCGCTCCCTGTCGTCCCGAACGGGCGAAGCATCGTCCTGCGGTTTTGAGAAATGCGCTATCGCTTTTCGATCGGGACGTAGGGTTGATCGTGTTTGCCGACGTATTTTTGCGTGGGGCGGAAGATGCGGTTGCTCTGCAACTGCTCCAGCCAGTGGGCCAGCCATCCCGCCACCCGCGCCATGGCGAAGATGGGCGTGAAGCAGTCTGTCGGGATGCCCAGTTCCGCATAGACCAGACCGGAATAGAAATCCACGTTCGGCCAGATGCCCTTGCCGCTGAGCCGGTCCACCACGATCTTTTCCACCTCCTCCGCGATGCGGAAGAGGGGGTTGCCGCTGCGGGCGGAGAGTTCCGCCGCGTGTTTCTTGAGGATCTTGGCCCGCGGGTCCATGGCCTTGTAGACGCGGTGTCCGAAACCGGGGATCTTCTGTTTCTCGGCGATCATGCCCTCGATCACCGGTTTGACGTTCTCCACCGAGCCGATGCGCTGGAGCAGGGCCATGACGTTCTCGTTCGCGCCGCCGTGCAGCGGTCCGGACAGCGCCCCCAGCGCCGAGCTGACCACGGTGTAGGGATCGGCCAGCGTCGAACCGACGACCCGCCCGGAAAAGGTGGAGGCGTTCATCGTGTGGTCGGCGTGCAGGATCAGGCAGACGTCGAGGATGCGTTCGTCGGCGGGATCGGGCTCCTGTTCATGCAACATGTAGAGGAAGTTGCCGGCCAGGGAGAGTTCGTCCCGTGGCCGGACGTGCTCATCCCCCTTGCGGAGCCGCTCGAACGCCGCCACCAGGGTGGGCATCTTGGCGATCAGGCGGATGCATGCCGCCCGCCGCGCCGCCTCGTCCAGGTCGTGTCGCGGCGGATAGAACATGCCCATGGCTGCCACGCCCGCCTGGAGGGCGTCCATGGGATGCCCGGTTTCCGGCAGGCACTTCATCAGCTCGACGATGCGATATTTCAGCCGCCGGTGATGGCGAAGCTCGTCATGGAAGGCGTCCAGCTCCTCGCGCGTCGGGAGCTTCCCATAGAGCAACAGATAGGCGGTCTCCTCGAAATGGCTGTGCTGTGCCAGCTCCTCGATCGGGATGCCGCGGTATTCGAGCCGGCCCGCCTTGCCGTCGACGAAGCTGATGGCCGATTCCGCGATCGGGACGCCTTCCAACCCCGGGATGATGTCCATGGACATGTCGGTCACTCCTGTCACGCTGTAGCCCTCGGGAGGCATCCGGACCGATCGCGCCCCCGGGCTATCCATATATGTTCTGGCAAAACCGATGCCACTGTCCAGCCGAACGCCGTGTTCACCCCTCCGAGGGACGGGACGCGGTCCCGGGCACGATCGCCGCAGAGGCGGATTTCCGCTTCGCCAGGTAGGCCTGGGCGTCCAGCACGAGCGTGAAAGTGGCCGGCACCACCGCCAGCGTAAAAATCGTCGAGACGAGCAGTCCGCCCAGCACCACGCTGCCCAGTCCCCGGTACAGTTCGCTGCCCGCCCCCGGCATGATCACCAGCGGCGCCATTCCGAAGACCGAGGTCAGGGCGCTCATGAGGATGGGGCGGGTGCGGGTCTGCACGGATCGGACGACGGCCTGCGCCGGCGGCAGTCCCTCATATCGCATGAAGTTCAGCGCCTGATGCACGATCAGAATGGCGTTGTTGACCACGATCCCGATCAGGATCACGAATCCCAGCATCGTCAGCACATCCAGTTGCTGAATGGGGGCGGTCACGTCGTAGAGGCTCACTTCGTGGACGATCCGCAATGCCACCACGCCGCCCACCGCCGCCAGCGGAACCGAGAACATGATGACGAACGGGTAGAGGAACGATTCGAACAGAGCGGCCATCAGCAGGTACGTCACCAGCAGGGCGAGGATCCCGCGCGACTGGAAGAGCGTGAACAAAAACCGCGGGTTGGCGGCGAGAAACGCCACCGCGATTCCCGTCACCAGCAATCCCGCCGCCCACACGGCGGGGCGGGCGCCGATCGTGGCCCCCACCGCCGCCGGAACCAGCACCAGAACCGCCGCCAGCATCAGCCACGACGCCGTCGTCGTCAGTCCCGGAAGGGCCGCGTGGTCCACCGTGCCGCGGAAATCCCCGACCAGGGCGTGCACGGTTTGCGTCAGTTTGTCCGCCGTGCCCGACAGGGACGTGATGACGTCGGGGGCGATGACGCCTTGCTCCCGCAGCGGACGGATGATTTCGTCCTCCACTTCCTGCATCGTGGCTTGAAGCGGCACGCCCGTTTTCGGCTTCACGGAGAGTGTGACCGCCGGCATCTCCTCGATGTGCATGATCTCCTGTGCCGCCGTCGTGCTGCGGAAATGGACGGCCGAGGCGATCGGCACCACGTGTCCGCTGGGGGTGAAGATGGGCACCTGCCCGATCTCGCGCATGGACGCCCCCTTCGTCCCCTTCACCGTGAGCGTGATGTCCACCTTGTCGCCGTGATCGTTGTATTCCCCCACGAACGCGCCGTCCACGCACGCCCGCAGGATGAAGCCCACGTCGCGCACGTCCAGACCCAGGTCCGCCGCCTTCGCCCGATCCGGGATCATCTGCACCTCCGGGCGTCCCAGGTCGAAGTTGGCCGGCGTCGCCGACGGATACGAATAGCCGTGCTGCATGAGCGTCCGCTGAATGGCCGAGGCGGAGGCGTAGACTTTCTCCAGGTCGTCGCCGCGGATGTCCACGTCGATCGTGTTGCCGCTCCGCCGCCCGCCGCTGGTGAACAGCGACGCCTGGTTGAACATCGTGAACACCCCGGGAATGCGCTCGCCCGCGCGGGTCATCACCTTTTCCAGCGGTCGGACGTTCGTCGGGATCTTTGACGTACACCCCATAAAAGCACCGCCGTCGAAGGAGACGAAGAAGAAATTCTCGATCGGCGGGGGAACGACGGTGCGCTTGATCCGGCCGTCCTTGCCCACCGCGATCTCCACCGGCGGCAGCTTCTTCGCCAGTTCGGACCCCACCTCCGCTTCCCACGCGGGGCGAATCCCGTCGTACGGATCGTTCGGGTCGCCCTCCTCGACGATCTTGGCCATCTCCCGGAACTCCTCCACCGAGTATCCCGGCGGCGAGAACAGCAACCCGAAGATGAGGTTCTTGTTCCCGGTGGGGAGGTACTCGGCCGCCGGCATCAGCAGGACCGTCAGCAGGATGGACACCGCGGAGAGCCCGACCACCACCATCAGCCGCCGGCTGACCCGGCGGTTGATCGCCTCCACGAAGCGGCCCACCCGCTCTCCCAGCCACCACGGTCCGCCGCCCGCGGCCAGCGCCGATCCCCCGTGGAAGAAGCGCGCCGCCAGCGGCGGGATCACCACCACCGACACGATCAGCGAAAGTCCCACCGCCGACGAAATGGCGATGGCGATGTCCTTGAACAGTTGCCCCGCCTCCTCCTGGATGGTGATGACGGGTAGGAAGACCGCGAGGGTGGTCAGCGTGCTGGCCAGAATCGCGCCCCACACTTCCCGCGCACCGTCCAGGGCCGCCTCCCGCCGCGACTTCCCCATCGCCCGGTGCCGGTAGATGTTCTCCAGCACCACGATGGCGTTGTCCACCACCATCCCCACGGCAAAGGCCATCCCCGCCAGCAGCACCACGTTCACGCTTCGCCCCAGCAGGGCGATGACGAGGATCGTGCCCACGACGGAGATGGGAATCGCGGCCGCGATGATGCCCACCGCGCTGCTGCTTCGCAAAAACAGCGCGAGCACGATGACGGCCAGGACGCCCCCGAAAAAGATGTTCCGCACCACCAGCCCGATCGCGCTGAGGATGTACGTCGTTTCGTCGTAGACCTGCGTCAGTTCCAGTCCCAGACCCCGCGGGGCGAGGATCTCCCGGTTCACGAGCGCGATCTGGCGTTTGAGGTTGGCCATCGCCTCGATCACGTTCGCTCCCGTCTCCCGCCGCGCCGGCATGGCAATCACGTCCCGCCCCTTGCTGCGCACGAAGCCGAACGGTTTTTTGAAGCCGTCGATCACCTCGGCCACGTCGCGGATGAACACCGGACCCCCGTCGCGGTAGTCGATCACCGTGTCGCGGATGTGTTCGAGGTTGCGATACTCGCCCATCGTGCGGTAGCTGTAATCGCGCTTCCCCTGTTCCACCGTGCCGGCGGAGATGTTCTTGTTCTGCCGCTGAAGGGCGGCTTCCACGTCGCGGAAGGTCAGCCCCCGGGCGGCCAGACGGTACGGATCGATCTCGATCTGGATCTCCCGTTCCCGCCCGCCGTAGACGGCGACCTCGCTGATGCCCTCCGCCCGTTCGAGGATGGGCTTGACGTTCTCCTCGATGAAGCTTTTCAGCTTCGCCACGTCTTGGCCCTTTTTCGAGTAGAGGATCATCCAGGCGATGGTCTTGGCCATGTCCGTGTCGGTGGCGCTGATGACCGGTTCCTCCACCTCGTCGGGATAGCCGCTGACCTGGCGAAGCTTGTCCGACACGTCGCGGAAGGCGCGGTCCTTGTCGATGCCGACGGGGAATTCGAGACGGATTTCGGCCTCGTTCTGGCGGGAATGCGAGATCATCTTGGACAGACCGCTGACGTTCTTGAGCTTGTCTTCCTGACGGTCGACGATCTCGCTTTCGATCTCCTGCGGGCTGGCGCCCGGCCACTCCGTCTTCACCGTGATGACGGGTCGGTCCACGTCCGGCGTGAGCTGCGCGCTGAGCCGAAAAATGCTCAGCGTCCCGAACAGAACGACGAGGATGACCCCGACGGCCACTTTGACCGGATTGTCGATCGCGAACCGGATGATCCCCATGTCAGGTCTTCTCCGCCACCGTGGTCATATCGCCCCTCGTCTCGCGGCCGTCACCGATCCGCAACCGGCACACGGAGCCGCACCTGTCTGCCTGGGCCTTGCCCGTGGGTCGATCACAAAACCGTCGTACCAACGACGGCGTTCGCAGCAGATTTCACCCACTGTTGCTGGTTTCCGGCTCGCCGCGCGGAAGGGGCATGGCCACCGGCGTGCCCCGCTCGTCCACGATTTCCACCGGCGTGGGAAAGGGAAGGATCCGTTCCGTACCCCGGACCACGACCGGCATCCCCGCCCGCAGTCCGCCCCCCGTCACCGCGATCCATTCGTTGTCCACCTCGATGCCCAGCGTCACCGGCATCAACATGCCCATCATGCCTTTGCCGTCCCGTCCCGGCATCACGGTCCCGACGTAAGTCACGCCGTGCCGCTCGACCACGGCGTCCTTCGGCACCGCCACCACTTCCTCCTTGGGACCGCCCGGCAGCGTCACGCGGGCGAACATCCCGGAGGCGAGCAGACCGTCACGGTTGTCCACCTCCACCTCGACGGGAAACGTGTGCGCGTTGGGGTCGGCCTGGGGCATGATGTGCTTGACGGTGCCCGCGAAGCGCCGCTGGAGGGCGTCGATCCATACGCCCGACGGCGATCCGACCGACAGATACGGAAACGCCGTCTCCGGCACGTTGACCCGCACCAGGACCGTGCGCAGGTCCACCATTTCGACCACCGGATCGCCCACGTCGATCCATTCGCCCACTTCCACCGGACGGTCCACCACCGCCCCCGCGAACGGAGCGCGGATCACCGTCTTGTCGAGGTCGGTCTTGATCCGATCGACGACGGCCTGCTGCTGGGCCACCGCGTGCGCCGCCTGCGCGATGACCTCCTTGCGCGGACCGGCCAGCGCCAGGTCATACGAGGCCTGCGCGGCGATCTTCCGCCGTTCCGCCCGCCGGTATTCCGTCATCGTGTCGTTGTATTCCTTCGCGTTGGAGTCACGCCCCTCGTACAGCTTCCGCACCCGCTCCATCTCGAAGGTCCACCGCTCGAAATCGGCGACGGCCTCGTCGAGGATCGCTTTCAGGCGGGCGAGGTCTTCCTTGCGCGTGCCCGCAAGGAGCTCCTCATGACGGGCCTTGAGCTGCGCCAATCGGGCTTCCTCCTCGGCCAGGCGCAGGGACAGCGTGTCCTTTTTCAGTTCGCACAGGACCTGCCCCTTCTTGACCACATCGCCCTGACGGACGGGCATGGATTCGATCAACCCGCCGATCTCGGCGCTGACCCGGCTGCGGCGGACCGGATGGACCGTTCCCACGACGGTGACGGTGGCCGGGCTTTCCCGCACCTCGGCCTGGGCCACCACCACCTTGTTGACGGGCATCTGCGCCACGGCCGGAGAAGCCCCCAGCAGCACCGTCCAGACCGCCCACGGATTGCGGATTCGCCTCATCTTCGACATTCTCGGATCGCGTTCCTGGAGGCGGTCCCGTCTGCACCGACCGCCGAAACCGTTCAAACCGGTTTATTGTACCGTTCGGCGGATTGTTTTACAAAGTCAACGATTGTCGATGATCGCGTTCCGGAAAACGGCGTTTTCGCGGGTGGGGGAGGGCATTGCCCGCCTGGGACGGAATCTTGAAGATTTGCTCTTTCCCCCCGTCTGCCCCGCTTGCCACACCCTGAAACCGCCCGGTGACCGCTTTCGCCTCTGTGGCGCCTGCCGAGAGGCATGGGAGGAAGCCGAACGGCGACCCGCCTGTCCCCGCTGCGGATCGGCGGTCGCTGCCGGTGAGACCCGTGACGGTCGCTGCCGCTTCTGCCGCCATCGTCGCCCCGCCTACGCCGGCATGGCGCGGGTCGGGCTGTATCGCGGTCCGATCGGCTCGGCGCTTCGCCGTTTCAAATACGGCCGAGACGAACTTCTGGGACGGGAGCTGGCCGAACGGCTTGCCGACGCCGTCCGCCGTGCCTCCTGGCGCGAGCGGGTGGAGGTTGCAACCTGGGTGCCGACCGTATGGTGGCGACGCGTCATGAAGCCGTTCTCCCCGCCGATGCTGCTCGCCCGCCGGCTCGGAAAGCGGATCGGACTGCCCGTCCTGCCGCTGCTGCGCCGCACCGAGGGCGGTCGTCACCAGATCGGGCTCAGCTACGCCCAGCGGATCGAAAACGTTCGCGGCAAGTTCAAACCGCACTGGGCGTGGCGGTTGTGCAATGCGCGGGTGCTCCTTGTCGATGACGTCAAGACCACCGGTGCCACCCTGCACGAATGTGCGCGGATGTTGCGCGCCGCGGGGGCGGTAGAGGTCTACGGAGCGGTCGTCGCCGTCGCCGGATGGGATCCGCAAACCGGCATCACCTTCGACCGGGTTCCCGTCGAGCCGCCGCTTCCGTCCGGGACGTGACGCCGGTATCGGCAGGCGCGGAACTCGACATCGTCGCGGCCGCCTGCTCCCATCGGGCCATCTCCGCCCGGAGCGATTCTCCCGCCGGCGTCTCGCTCATGCCGGTGGTTTCGAGCCACCGTCGGCAAAGACGGAAAGCCTTGTCCGGCTCCCCCTGGGACGCGCGATGCCGGGCCAGGCGGCGGACCAGACGGAAGTCTTCCACGATCTTACGGTCCTCCACCAGACGGTAGATGCGCTCGATCTCCTCGGGGTCGCGCAGTTCGTCGGGGCAGCCCTCCTCCAGCAGGAGAAGATAGCCTTCCAGGAACGAGGAGGGGGAGTAGGACGCCTTCATCAGTTCCCTTGCGATGGAACGCCCTTGCCGGCAGCACGCCCGGGCCTTCGCCCCCTCTTCGTGCCGCCGGGCCTCGGCGGCGATCATGGCCAGCGTCGTCATCCGTTTCTCTTTGATCGAGGCATCTTCCGGGCGGAGAGCCGCCAGCCGATCCAGCACATCGAGCAGGGCGTGCCTGTGCGCGGAACATCGAGCGGAATCGGTGCGAGCACTGGCGATCGACGCGGCCGCCTGATGGTACTGCCGCAGCAGGCGCAGGTCGGCCCGACTGTCGGGGCGCAAAGCAAGGAGCGGATCGATCAGGGCCTTGGCGGCTTCCGCGTGTCGATCCGCGGCCCGGAACTCTCCCGTCTTCGCGTAGAGGGGGGCTGCCCGGAGATAGGCGGCGGCGAGTCGCCGGCGAACCGGCAATCGATTCGGATGGCGACGGTACTGCTGTTCGCTGATCTCGAGCACCCGGCGGGCGTGCTGGAGGGCTTCCGCCCACGATTCGAACTGCGCCGCGATCTCCGCGAGCTGGCCGTGAGCGGCCCGCAGCGCCCGCAGACCCTCGTCGTCGTGCGGACGTCGTCGGCGAAACTTTTCCGCAAGGGAAAGCTGTTTCCGAAAGTAGGTTCGCGCCGCCTGGAGTCTGCCGCTCCGCCGGGCCAGGTGTCCCAGGCGATCGTAACTCCAGAGAAGGTTGTCGAGATAGCGGGTCTCGTCGGGGTGTGCTTCCTCCAGCGCCTGGTCGATCCGCAGGGCGCGTTCATAGTAGTCCTGCGCGACGCCGAGCCGGCCGAGGGCCTTGGCCATGTCACCCACCCGCACCATCGCGATGGAAAGATCCGCCTGACAAGCGGCGTCGTCGGGATGCTCCTCCGCGAGTCGGCGATAGATGTCCAGCGAATCCCGGAATCGTTCCAGCCCCTGCTCGTATCGCCCCAGCGCCTCGTCGATGTCGCCCAGTCCGCGCAGCGTCCGCGCCGATTCGATCAGCAAGGCGGGATCGCCGCGTCGTTCCGACAGGAGTTGTTCCAGTTCCGCATATGCCTGCTCCAGGATCAGGCGTCGGGGTTGCTCGGCGTCTTCCAGATCGGCGAGTTGCCGTGCGACCTGATTGACGAGCAGCTCCACCGAACGTTGCGAGCGGTCGAGGCTGTCACGAAGACGAACGGCCGTCCGCCGGGCCTGCCGCTCCGCCCGCTGCGTCCGATGATAGAGCTGCGTGATGAACAGGCCGTACAGCATCGTGAGCATCATCACGGCGGTGAGAGCTGCGACGGCCCGGCGATGATGCCGGAGTTTCTTGGTCAGCACGTACCATGTGCTGTCCCGTTTGGCTTCGATGGGGCGACCCGCCAGGTAATGCTCCACGTCGCGGATCAGTGCGGACACGGACGGGTATCGTTGTTCCCGCTCCTTGGCAAGACAGGTCAGAACGATGGTGTCGAGATCCTCGTCCAGCGCCGACCGGAACCGACTGGGAGGGGGCGCTTCCTCGCGGGCGATCGCCCGCAGCGTCCGGTCGAGCGGACCGTCCACTTCGAACGGCAGCCGGCCCGTCAGAAGACGAAAAAGGATCAGTCCCAGGGCATGCACGTCGGTCCGCACGTCGATCCGGTTCGTCGCGCCCGTTGCCTGTTCGGGGCTGGCCCAGCACAGCGATCCCAGGAACTGTCCGCTCGCCGTGCTCGTGACGCTCTGCTCGTGAGACAGGGATACATGTAGGAGTTTGGCCAGACCGAAATCGAGCACGAACGGTTCTCCCTCACTCGTGACCAGGATGTTCGCCGGCTTCAGATCCCGGTGGATGATGCCCTGTTGGTGGGCGGTCTCGATCGCCCGACAGACCTTCAGAAACAGACCGAGCACCTCCCGCACGGAGAGTTCCCGCTCCCGCACGAATGCATCGATCGGAACCCCCTCGATGTAGTCCATCACCAGATAGGGATGACCGTGCATCGTCCCCCCGTCGTAGAGGGTCACGATGTTGGGGTGTTTCAGTTGCGAAAGGGCGTGGATCTCGCGCTGGAAGCGGAGGCATTCCCCGGCCGGGGCGAAAGGAGCGCTGCGCAACACCTTGATCGCCACCGTCCGCCCCGTGGCGATCTGCTCGGCCAGGTAGACGGCGCCCTGTCCTCCCCGACGAAGCGGGGCGATCAGGCGGTATCCGGGAAACGCATCCTCCGGAAGCTCGGGTGCGTTCGGATTCGGCAGTGCGGGTTCCACATGGGCGACCTGATGCCGGGCGTATTCGATCAACCGACGGGGATCGCTCAGTGGAGAGAGGCGGTCACCGGCCCGTCCCGTCTTCATGCGACCTCCTTCCACCTCCCGCCGCCGATCACGCGAATTGCTTGAAGCCGCGTCTCTCGCTGCGCAGGGTAAGGTCGGCCTCTGCCGCCAGCAATTCCGCCAACCGTTCGTGCGCCCGGGCGCGCAGCATGTAGACCGTTCCCCGGGAGCAACGCATGCACTCGGCGAGGTCGTCAGCGGGATGGCCCATCAGGTCGTACATCCGCACGACCCGTGCGTAGTCCGGAGGGATCTGCTCCAGCGCCTCGTCGATCCGCCGCCGCGCCTCCGCCCGCGCATACGCCGTGCTGGGCGTGGTCCCATCGCTTTCCAGGTTGGCGAGCAGCATCAGGTACGTATCTTCGGACACCTTGTCGGTGAGGAAGCGGCGGCGATCGGGACGCTTGGCCCGGTCGAGTACCCGCATCGCATCGAGCAGGTTCCGCTCCGCGATCCGCCGCAACCAGGCGAAGAAAGAGCCCGACGACTGCGGGTCGAACTGGCGGATTCGCAGAAAGCACTCCACGAACGTGACCTGAAGAACGTCGTCGGCATCGAACGCCGCCCGATAGGGCGCGCCGATCCGCGCGTCGACCCAGCGGCGTAGATCATCCGCGTGCCGCGCCAGCAGTTCCGCCAGGGCATCCTCGCTGCCGGCTCGGGCCTCGACGACGAGCTCCCCACTGGTCGCACGCATGGGCTCCCTTCTCCTTGCGCCCCCGGTGTCACCACGACCGTCGGATGAGAAGCACATTGTAGCAGAGTTTCACAAAGAAGGCAAGACGAAGCCGAGAGGTCGACCTCGATGACATTCCCCGTCGAGTTCGCCCGCAGGATTGATGCAACACACGGGGCACCGCATGAGCCGAGATCGGGTTTCTTGCCGCTTTGATTACGGACGTCGGAGCTGGAAGAGAAGAGAGCGGCTGTGCAAGAGGGGCGGCAAGCGGTGCAATGCGGATTCGGGTTTGTGTCATTAGCGGCGGTCGGACTCGAACCGACGACCTTGGGATTATGAAGCCCACGCTCTAACCAACTGAGCTACGCCGCCGCGGTCTTCCCTTCGTTCCGAAGACCCGATCTATACAGCATACCGCGATTCCGCGCAAAGGAAAGTCCCCGGCCGCGCGGACCCTGCGCCGGCCGGGGACGTCGATCCGCCTCAGCTTGCGTCCTTCACCTCGAACTCGGCGTCGATGACGTTGTCGTCCTTTTTCCCGGACCCGTCGCCCGATTCCCCGGACGGGGCGGCGGTCCCCGTCGCCTGCTTCTGGGCCACCTGCTCGTAGACGACCTTGCCGATCGCCTGCGCCTCGGCCATCAAGGTCTCCATCGCCTTCTTGATGGCTTCGACGTCGTCCTCCTTGAGCACCTCGCGCAGGCGGTTGATGGCCGACTCCACCTTGCCGCGCGTCTCCGCGGGCACTTTGTCGCCGTATTCCTTGAGCTGCTGCTCGATCTGATAGGCGGCGTTTTCGGCCTCGTTGCGGGTCTTGACCAGCTCGGCCTTTTTCAGGTCTTCGGCCGCGTGCTCCTGCGCCTCGCGCTTCATCCGCTCGATCTCCTCCTTGCTCAGACCGCCGCTTCCTTCGATGCGGATGGACTGCTCCTTGCCGGTGGCCTTGTCCTTGGCCGAGACGTTCAGGATTCCGTTGCGGTCGATGTCGAAGGTGACTTCGATCTGCGGCACCCCGCGCGGCGCCGGCGGGATGCCCGTCAGGTTGAAGCGCCCCAGCGAGCGGTTGTCGGCCGCCATCGGGCGGTTGCCCTGCAACACGTGGATCGTCACCTCCGTCTGGTTGTCCGCGGCCGTGGAGAAGACCTCCGTCTTGGAGGTGGGGATGGTCGTGTTGGCTTCGATCAACGGCGTCATCACGCCGCCCAGCGTCTCCACGCCGAGTGTCAGCGGCGTGACGTCGAGCAGCACGATGTCTTCCTTGTCGCCGGCGAGGACCGCGCCTTGAATGGCCGCCCCGATCGCCACCACCTCGTCCGGGTTGATGCTCTTGTTGGGCTCCTTGCCGAAGATGTCCCGGCACAGGGCCTGCACCGCCGGCATCCGCGTCGAACCGCCCACCAGCACCACTTCGTCAATGTCCGACGCGCTGATCTTCGCCCCTTCCAGCGCCTCCATCACCGGCTTGCGACAGCGTTCCGTCAGGTGCCGGGTGAGCTGCTCGAACTGGCTCCGCGTGATGGTCATCTGGAGGTGTTTCGGCCCGCTTTCCGTGGCCGTGATGTACGGCAGGTTGATCGTCGTCTCCATCACGGTGGAAAGCTCGCACTTGGCCTTTTCCGCCGCCTCCTTCAGGCGCTGAAGGGCCATCGGATCCTGTCGCAGATCCACACCCTCCTGCTTGCGGAACGTCTCCGCCAGGTGGTTGATGAGCACCTCGTCGTAATCGTCACCGCCCAGGTGCCCGTCGCCGCTGGTGGACTTGACCTCGAACGTGCCGATCTCCGGGTCGATCTCCAGGATGGAGATGTCGAACGTTCCGCCGCCCAGGTCGAACACCGCGATCCGCTGCTCTTTCTTCTTGTCGAGTCCGTACGCCAGCGCCGCCGCCGTCGGCTCGTTGATGATCCGCTCGACTTTCAGCCCGGCGATCTCGCCCGCCTCTTTGGTGGCTTTGCGTTGCGAATCGTTGAAGTACGCGGGCACCGTGATGACCGCCCGTTCGACCTTTTCCCCCAGATAGTCTTCCGCGGTCTTTTTCAGCTCCTGGAGGATCATCGCGCTGATTTCCTGCGGCGTGTACTGCTTGCCGCGGATCTCGACCTTCACCAGCTCGTCCGGACCGCCCACGATCTTGTAGGGCACCATCTTTTCTTCCTGGGCGACTTCGTGGTGACGCCGCCCCATGAACCGCTTGATGGAAAAGACGGTGTTCTGCGGGTTGGTCACCTGCTGGTGCTTGGCCACCTGACCCACCAGGCGCTCGCCCTTGTCGGTGAACGCCACCACCGACGGCGTCAGGCGCGATCCATGGGCGTTGGTGAGCACCTTGGGCGTATCCTGCTCGACCACCGCCACCACGGAGTTGGTCGTTCCGAGATCGATTCCGATGATCTTCGACATTGCGTTCTCCTTCCGATTGTCGGCTTCGTCGCCTCCCGTCCCACCGACCGGGCACACCCGCCCCGCAACCGGTTCCAGCAGAAACCGTGCCAGCCCGCCGCTCGCCGAATGTTTTGTAACCTATTGAAAATAAAGGGGTTACGATCGAGTTGGTCTTCGCCTTCCGCCGGGGCTGCCATGCTGACAGTCTCGGAACCTGCGAAATTGGCACATCCGCGCCGTCGGGGTCGTCTCACGGCGCTGCAAAGAATCCGAAAAAAGGTCTTGGGCGCGGCCCGTCTCTCCATACACTGGGGGACATGGCCACCGAACCGCTCAGCACCGCCCACGGACAGGACGTTCCCACCGTCCGCCAGCAGAGCGTTTTCATCGAAAACCGCGTGGGGCAGCTCCTGCGATTGACCCGGCTCTTCGACCAGACCGACATCCGCATCCTGGCCGTCTCCGTGGTCAACTCCGTGGACTGCGCCATCTGCCGCATGATCCTCGACGACCCCGACCATGCGTACGAGGTGCTCGCCTCCGCCCGCTTCCAGGTCAGCGAGGCCGAGTTGCTCGTCGTCAGCCTGCCGCACGGCAAACGGGCCTTGTTGCACACCTGGGCCGCGCTGCTCTCCGGCGAGATCAACATCTACTACACCTATCCGCTTCTCGTCCGTCCCCGCGGATCGCCCGCCCTCGCCGTCGTGCCGGACAGTCTGGAGCAGGCCGGACGGGTGCTCAGCGAGCGCGGCTTCACCCTGATCGATCAAGGAACGCTGCGCGAGGGCTCCTACGATTGAAGCATCCTATCGGAAGCCCGTGAGCATCTTGCGGACCCGCGCTTCGCAAAACTGGGCAGGTAGCAGAAAAGCCCTATGATGCCATCCGCTCAACCGATCGGCGACTCCGGAACGGAGCCGCGGTCGCGGTACAGAGCCCGACCTTGGAACGGAGCCGCGGTCGTGACGGCGCGGTCGGAAAACGCTCGAACGAACTAACGAAGAGCGAACGGGAAAAGACGTACCCTTGCATGGCGCGGGCTTCCAACCCGAGGTTCGGACCACAATGACGAACAGGGTTCCGGGATGATCGGTTACGAGACGATGCTCCTGGAACGAATCGGGCAAGGAGATTGTGCATGAGTGGAGACGAGGTCGTCACCATCGTGACGAGATGGGTACATATCAGTGCGGCCGTGATCGCCATCGGCGGCGCCGTGTTTCAGCGAGTGGCGTGGATGCCGGCGGCAGAGGAATCGGGCGATCCCGCCGACCGCGAGCGGTTGCGGGAGGCCGTCCGTTCCCGCTGGGCCCGCCTCGTCGGGCTGTGCATCGGTCTGCTGCTGTTGACCGGCTTCTTCAATCTCTACTGGCTCGTCATTCGTGCAGGCGTGGCGCCGATGCCCTATCACGCCCTGTTCGGCTTGAAATTCCTGGCCGCGATGGTCGTGTTCTTCCTCGCCAGCGCGATGGCGGGCAAAAGCCCCGCGTTCGCCTCGCTGCGTGCAAAGGCCTCTTCCGTCTACGCGACCATCGTGTTGCTCGGACTGTTCATCATTCTTCTTTCCGGCGTGCTCCACCAGATCCGTCACGCGGGCGGATGAACGAACGGGTGCGAATCCCCCGACCGGAATCGTTGCGGCAGGCGGGATTTCTTCTGGGGCGAGCGCCGATCGTCAGGCCAGCGAACCAGGAAACGCCTACTTGCCGCGCCCGTCTGTCCGCAGCGATTCCGCGAGTCGAACCGCCTCTTCTCGCGTGCGGATCGTTTCGTTGAGCTGAGCGCGGTAGAGGGCGCGCAGGACCTTTCCCAGAGCGGGGCCCGGTTTCCATCCCATCGCGCAAAGGTCGTCCCCGGTAAGCAGGGGAGGGGGGCAGAGGCGGTCCGCGGGAATCTCCCCGGCCCGACGTCGAAGCTCCTCGTAGGCGCCCGTCGCGGTACCGCGGGCTTCAAGCTCCGCCCGCGTCAGTTCCAGCAGATCGTCCCAACGCGGGTGCGCGCGGAGTTCCTTCAGGTCCGCTAATTCCAAAGACGCCGGTTCGAGCGCCCGCGGAAGCGATCGCACCAGCCAGCTCGTGTCCCGCCGGAGTTCGTTGCTCAATCGCAACGCCCGCGCGACGGCTTCCGTTTCGCGCGTCGGGCGGATCCCCAGGGCGGCGGAAAGTCCCAGCGGTTCCGAAACCGGGCGCGGCGGAAGGGCGGCAAGACGGCGGACGCCCGTTTCCCGTTCGCCTTCTTGCAGCGTCCACGGTACGGCGAGGTAACGGCGCAGGCCGGAATCCAGGATCAGTTCCCATCCCCGCGCGCGGGACGGGTCGGTGAGGATCAGAGCCAGCTCCATCCAGA
>CAZNQN010000006.1:0-20715 GCA_964574925.1 uncultured Phycisphaeraceae bacterium
GACGGCCGGAGGCGGTTTCCATCGCCGCCCTGTCGGGGGTGGTCGAGCCGCCCGTCCGGTCCCGATACTGCCTCGAATGCCACGCCACCGGTGCGGAGGAAGGGCCGCGATGGTGGCAGGCCACCTTCCACGCGGAAGACGGTGTGCAATGCGAGGCGTGCCACGGGCCGGGCAGCCTTCACGTCGAGCATCCCGCGCGAACGGCTTCACCGTATTCGAACCGGCCCCTGATCCGCCGAGGCAGCCGGCAACGCTGCACGGAATGCCATCAACCTCTGCCTTCGCATCGGGAGGTGCTCGAAAGGGGATTCCGCCTCGCGCCGGAAGACGGGCAGTACAAGACGCCGGTCAACCTCGCCGTCCGTCCCGACGGGCGCCGGCTCTACATCGCCCTGGAGCGCGCCGACCGCGTAAGCGTCGTGGACATCCCGAACGGAAGGGTGATCCGCGAGATTCCCGTCGGCCGGAGACCGCACGGCATCACCCTCGATCCCGCCGGCCGCACGGTCTACGTCACCTGCCGCCTGAGCGATGAGGTGTGGGCGATCGACGCGGAGACGGGCGACGTCCGATGGCGGCTGCCCGTGGGCCGCGATCCGCACGGCGTCGTCGTCACCCGTGACGGGAAACGGCTGTTTACGGCCAACACCGGTGAGAACACCGTATCGGTCGTCGACGTCGCCCGGCGCAAGGTGGTCAAACGGCTGATCGCCGGGCAGGGGCCCTGGGATCTCGCCCTTTCCGACGACGGCATGCGCATGCTCGTCACGAACATCCGGCCCAATCCGGGCGTGTTCCGCGCACCGCCGGTTTCGGAGATCACGGAGATCGACGCGACCACGGCCGTCGTCGCCCGCAGGTTCAGCGTAGACGGGGCGAACATGTTGCAGGGGGTCGCCTTCGTCCCCGGCACGCGCACCGCCCTGTTCGTTTTGCATCGCACGAAGAACCTCGTGCCGATCACGCGGCTGCAACAGGGATGGGTGATCACGAACGGATTGGGGATCCTGCACGAGGACGGTCGGATCGACCAGGTGTTGCTCGATGAGCCGGTCGCGGCATTCGCCGATCCCACAGACATCGCGATCAGTGCCGACGGCCGGAAGGCGTTCGTCTCCGGCGGGGGGGTCGATGAGGTCGCCGTCGTAGACGTCGCAGCGCTGCTGAAGTTCGTCGAGAACGGCTCTGACGAGAGCCGTTCCGAAATCCTGCCCAACCACCTGGGATCGGCGCATCGGTTCGTGCGGCGACGCATGGCCGTGCCCGTCAACCCGCGAGGTTTGGCGTTTGATCCGGTGAGGGAAACGCTCTACGGCGCGGCCGCCCTGGCCGATTCGATCTTCGCCGTGGATGCCGCCGGCGAAGCTGTCCGAACGATTCCGCTGGGCGGTCCCGATCGGATCACGCCACTTCGCCGCGGGGAGCGGTTGTTCCACAGTGCAGCCGTTACGTTCGGACGGCAATTCTCCTGCCGGAGCTGCCATCCGGACGGTCACATCAACGGACTGACCTTCGACATCGAAGCGGACGGGCTGGGCCTGCACCCGGTCGACAATCGATCCCTGCGCGGCATCCTCGACACGGCGCCGTTCAAATGGAACGGCGGCAACGCCACGCTCGCGCGGCAGTGCGGGCCGCGACTGGCCGTCTTCTTCACCCGTCTCCTCCCCTACAGCTCTGAGGATCTCGACGATCTCGTACACTACATCGCGACGATCGAACGGCATCCGAACCGCTATCGTCGCCGGGACGGGCTCACGCCCGCGCAGCGACGCGGGAAGATGATCTTCGAGCGTACCGTAGACAATGCCGGGCGCGCCATCCCGATCAGCGAACGATGCACCTTCTGTCACGCCGGCGCTCTGAAAACCAATCGGCAACAGGTCGTCGTCGATACGGCCATGTGGTTCGACGCCCCGTTGCCGGTCCCGCGGGATCTGTTCAACGCCGACGAATACGGAGATCTCGGCAACTACGTTTACGTCGATACCGGCACGCCGTCGGTTCCTTTCGACGTGCCGCAACTGGAGAACCTGCCCGAAACCGCCCCGTATCTCCACAACGGCGCCGCCCGGACGCTGGAGGAGATCTGGACGCGGTTCAACATGGTCAATCACCACGGCCGGACGGGAGATCTTACCCGGCGGCAGTTCAATGACCTTATCGCCTATTTGAAATCATTATGAATGCATTTTCTCCGATCCGTCGTCGAAACATTCCGCGATCCGTTGGGGTTGTCGTCTGTTTGTTCTTTTTGTCCTTCTATTCTTCCATACTCCAGGCGGCGGAGCCGTCCTTCCCCGTCTGGCAGCGCATCACAAGCCGCGGCGGCCTTCCCGACGATAGTGTTCGCGCGATTGCATTCGCGGCCGGAGCGGTATGGATTGGGACGGACGGAGGTCTTGCGCAATGGGATGGCGGCCGGTGGATCGCCTGGCAAGCGGATCGAGACCTGCCCGCGCGGGCGATTCACGCCATCGCCTACGACGAGGCGACGAATACGCTCTGGCTGGGGACGTGGGGAGACGGGCTGCTCCGTTCCACGGCCGAACGGTTCGACCGCTTCGACCAGATCAACAGCGGCCTGGCCGGCAATCTCGTGTTCGACGTCGCTTTTTACGACGGACGGGTATGGGCGGCTACGAATGCCGGGCTAAGCGTTTATGATCCTTCGACCGATGCATGGGACCTGCACTTCGCCCGCCGCGCGGATGTTTCGGTTCCCGTTCTGATTCGTCTTGTCGTCCACGAAGACGCCCTTTATGGCCTGTCCTGGAAGGGAACCATCTGGCGATATCGACCTTCCTCCGGACGGTGGCGGCGGGTCGACGTGCCACTCAACGAATATCTTTCCCGAATGCTTGCTTATTCTCGTCGTTTCCGGTCCTTTACGGCGTTGAACGCGGCACGCGACGGAGTCATCGCGTCCGGTCCGGTTGCGGTCTGTTACGTCAACAGGCCCCTGAAGGATTTCCCGATCTTTCCACGGCTGCACGATTTCGTTCCCGTCGACGCCGTTGCGATGGATCCGTACGGGCGGATCTGGCTGGGAGATGTCCACGGCCTTCGGCTGCGTCCGACGATTCCTCTGCCACCCATAACGTGGAACATCCTGTCTGGTCCCGTTCACACGATCGAGGTGATCGACGGACGCATCTGGGTTGGCACGGCCAACGGGCTGTACGTCGGCAGTCCGCCATCGAAGGGAGCGATCGACTTCCCCGTCGCCGATTCGGCTCCGTTTCCCCCACTTCCCGCCTCTCCGATCTCGTCGCAGGTCGTTCCGCTGGCCGTCTTCGGGCCCCGGACGAAAATGATCGCCGTTCCCGGAAGGGCGGGGCTGCCCTCTCCGACATCCGTCGACGCGGATCCCGTCATCGCCGCCATCGCCGCGAAAAACGGGAAAGAGAATGGTAACACTTCACGACGCATGCATCCGATCATTGTCACACGGAAGCCCGGTTATCGTCATTACGGGTGGCTCACACCGGAAGATGATTTTGCGTGGGCGTTGCGGCGCGGCGTTCGGGGTATCATCGCCGCCATCGAGCCGCACGATGCCGCCATGCAGGCCGCCGCGTATCGCTCGGAAATCCCCATCGTCAACGTCTTTCCCGTCCGGCTCGACCCCGCGGCCGAACAGCCGCCCATCAATCCTTCCGTTTTCACCTGCTACGGTCCACAGCCCGCCCGCCACCGTCTTTTGATCCATGATCTGATCACGAACCGACAGGCTCGGCGCTTCGTCATTGTCCACAGTCCCGACGATTGGAAAGATATCCCTTTGGTGTGGTGGAAGAGCGCTCTCGAAAAAGACGGCGGGACCGTCGTCGGACGATCCTTCTGGTCCGGGGATCCCGACAAGTTACCGACGATTCTCGACCAGCTCGCCGATCCCTCTTTCGACGTGATTCTTACATGGATGGATTCCGAGAAAACGCTCGCCCTGCTCCGCGCCCTGCACGACCACCGAATGCGTCCGATCCTCGTGGGCGCATCCGCCATCGTCACAAGCGAGTTCGCCCGGGCCGCTTCGGCGATTCCAATCACCGTGACGGCACTTGCGCCCGGCGACGAGCCTCTCTCGCCGATTCCCGACTCGATCGTCCGCGCCTACGGCCGTCAGGCGGGCTCGTCATCACCGATCACGGAATCGACGATACGAACGTACTATGCCACGGACCATCTCCTGACGGCGACGGCGCAAGGTGCCCGCTCGCCGCAATCACTTCGCGCCCGATTGGCGCAGATGGAATCCGACGCCTTCGGGGAAGCGCATTATGAACGTCATGCGCCGGTACGGACGGTCTCGATCGCCGAATTGATCCACGGCGGGTGGCACTTCCGCACCGTCAGGGCTCCCGAGGGGTCGTCCGCAAACCCTGCGAACCCTTGAGTCGGCCGCCCGCGCGCGACTTTCCCTTGCTGTGCGGATTCACTGCGGGCCCTGACAAAGAGGCTGGAACTCCGCGTAGTCCGTCAGGTCGACGTCACCGTCGTCATCCATGTCGTCGATGAATCTGCAAGGCGCCGTCGCCGCGTTCCCTTCGCCCGAGAAACAGCGTTGCAAAACGGCCGTATCGTGGAGATCCACATCACCGTCCCGGTCATCGTCCCCCAGCAGACAGCCTTGTCGGCAGGGCCTCTCGATACAATCCGGCGTGCCGCCCTCGGCCAGACAATTCTCTCGCGGATAATCCATGATGCAAAGCGTCACGTCCCAGCAGCAACGATCCAGGGCCGGGCAGACACACGCTCCGCTGGGCGTGCTTTGCGGGCAGAGGTCGCGGCAATTATCCACTCCATCCCCGTCGTCATCACCCGGCGGAAGACAATCGTCGGGAATCCCGTTGCCGTCGCAGTCCGGTTCACAACCGTCCGGGACGCCATTGGCGTTACAATCGGCGCAGGACAGATCCCCGGGAGAACAGCCTTCGATTTCACACTGATCGGGGATCCCATCCTGATCGCAATCCCGTTCGCATTCGTCGGGTACACCGTTTCCATTACAATCCGCCGACTCGCCGCATGGCGCGGCGCAATCCGGCGAAGCGCATGACACGTCGCAATTGTCGGGGATCCCGTTCTCATTGCAATCGATGACTTCCAGTTTCGGCCCGATGCTCCGCGCCTGTACCTCTTCCGGGAACCCCGGTTTGAACAACGTGACGGTCACCGTCGTCGGGTCAGGAGCGGCCAAGGAATCGAACACGAACGTAAACAAGCTGCTGAACCGCAGGGCGTTGGCATTGGGGTTGACGTCATAGGGATCCGTTGACCAGGTGATTCCCGTTTCGTCGACGGCCACGGTCCAGTCGGTGTTGTCGAAGGGTTCGCCGCTGTGATGGTCGATGTCGTGGAAATACACATTCATGACCTGCGCGCCCGGCGGCAGGGGCACATGGAAGGCGCGCGCGGAGCGGTCGGAATTGAGATTCTGAAGCGCATAGGAGTAGCGCCAGATGCCCGGTTCGACCGCCCATGCCTTGGCGGCCAGGATGAACAGCCCCTCTCCCGGCACGCGGATGTCCGTTTCCACGACCTCCGGGTCATGATCCGCCCAGGCGCGCACGGCCGGTTGCCCGCGCTGCGTGGACCATTCGGGGCGGACGACGAACGTGTACGTCAGCGGTTCCGGTTCGATCAACGCGATCCGTCGATACGAGGCATTGTTGTCCCCGTTGCCGGCGACGGCATCGTCGGCGTTGACGTAATGACCCTCCATGAAATACAGGGCGTTCGCGTTGCGGGCCGGATCCAGGTCGGCATCATGGACCTGGACACGGCGGTCGATGGTCGGATCCTGCGGGGGGAAGTCGTTCCAGGGATATGGGAAATAGCCGGTATGGGCATTGACGGTCGCCCGCGGGCTCATGTTGGTCTGTACGCCGTTCAGGGCGGCACTGTACGGATCGGAGCAGCCGACGCCGAGCGCGCTACCGTCGGTGGGATCGTTGCACGGGGTGCAGAGACTCTGCGACACGGCATAGAAACCGTGCTTGACCCAGCTCATGCCGATCTGTTCAAAATGCCCGTCTTTGAGTCGATACAGGTTCTGGATGATGACCGGGTGGTCGTTCGTGTAGGATATCCAACTGGCGCGTTCGGTGCCGATGTTGCACGCCGTCGTCCCCACGGCATAGGCGGTGATGTCGCCGACGCGACCGTATCGGATGATGCTTTGCAGATCGGCGACGATGACGTCGGAACCCTCGGCGGTCGTCCCAGCCGGCCGCCCCACCGATGTCACGCACGCGGCGTCCTCATTCGTAATCGATTCCGGTCGCAACGACGGTGACGCTTCCTGTTGCACTCTGCCCTGGGCGAAGGCCCCCCTCGCATCGGCGGGAGGCGCCATCGATGCCGACGGCGATGAGGTGGCGGCCAACGCGGCGGCGGGCAGTTCGAGTTCCATGTCTCCCACCAGGACGCCGGCCCATTCGGGAGCGCCGACCGTTTCCGCCCATTCCGCGCGAAAGACGATCCGGCCTGTGATCGTCCACGTATTCCGCTCCGCATCGTACGAGGACCGCACGCCGAACACATCGAACACCGGCTCCGCAACGACCGCGTCGGTCAAGGCACTCTCGATGGTCAGCCGCTCGTCTCCCTCTGCCCGGACCGTCAGGTTGCCCAACACGATCCGTTCACCCGGTCGGTCCCAGAGAAGCGCTCCGCACGTTTCCACGGTCCCCTCCAGCAGGCGGCCCCGCGAGGCCTCGAAACGGACATTCGAGGCATGCTGCACGGCAAGCGCACCTCTGTTGGGGTCGCAGGAAACTGCGATGCCCGTAGATCCCCCTGGGCCACGAAGGAAAGACCGGATTGCTGCACCAGCAACGGATCGAAGCGTAGGATCAGAATGCCCCGGTTGCGTGAATGCAATGCGTTCGAATCGACCCGTTGCTGTTCGACGGTTTGTCCGACAGCGCTCGCGGCTGCTCCCCACAGCAGGAGAAGGCACCCGCCGATTCCCCTCGGCTTCATATTCCACCCCCTTGATGAAGCGACGGCCTTCCTCTCCGCCTGCGAAGATCATAAACCATTTTTCGGTCGAGGTCGATACATGCGAGGCAAATGATTCGGAGAATACAGAACATTCTTATCCTTGAGACGGCCGCGCTTTCGCACGTCAGGGGTTTCCGACATACGATACGGTTGCATGAACTCTTCCCACGCATGGGAAGATCTCATCGCCCCGGGCACAGTGGCGCCGTCGTTCCAATAAACCGCAACGAACGAGTCGTGCGAACCGGAGTAAGCGACTGTAAGAGATTTCTTGTTTCTGTTCCGGGCCGCGGGCTTTAGCCCGCCCGATGTCTCCGAACTCCATCCGGTGGGGAATAGCCCAGTCCACATGTTGGAGAAGTCTTCAAGGCAGGCAAAGCTACAGAAACGACAGACGGCGGTACAGCCTCTTGGTCCTACGTTGCGGGGTGGACCGGAGGCATCGAAATGCGTTGCGGATGTCTTGCGGGCTCACACGGCTTCCCTCCTTTCGACGCGGTGGGAACGGCCCGGCACGCAAGCATTGGGAACGGTTCCAAACGGACGGAGCACCATGATCGGCGATAGTATGGCAGGATCCATGCCAGTTGAATCAAGTCGAGGGCGTTGGAGGGTTTTCTGCTATTCCCGACTCGGATGACCCCGCGGCGATCAGCCACGCCGGCGGCCTTCCATCCCCCGGCTAGACGTCCGGCCTGCTGCCGTCCTCGGTCTTCCACCCGCTCCGGACCGGCTCGATGCGCCGTGGCCCCAGGCCCCCCCGGTGAAGCTGTAAATCATGTCCACGTTCACCGTCGACGTGCCGGGGCGTCGTTGCTTCGTCGAGCGCGGCGCCGCCCGCCGTCTCGCTACTTCTTGGCAGTCACACCGATCGGTCGAGAAAACGTCAGAAAGAACCAATGCGCCTGGGCCTTGACGCTGCTGTGGTTGAAGTCGCCCCCCACAATCCGGCTTCGTCTTACATGGTTCGTCGGCCCCCAGGAGAACTGGTAGGCTGCATCGACACGCCATGTTTTCCACTGGTGGCCGTAGCCAACGGAAACGGCATGTTCCAACGTTCCGGCCAGCAAAGGAAACAATGTGGCATCGGGGATCGGATTCTCGTGGAAGATGTATCCTAAACGAACGACGTCCTTTGCATTCGGAAAATATTCGTACCCGAATCGGAACGCCACGGAATCACGCCAGTCCAAGGGGAACCTCTGGCGAACCTTGTGCCCCAGTAGAAGATTGAAAAGCGGATTGGATCCGTTCGTCAACGCCAGATCCATACTCTTAAAGGCGTGTGACCAATTTACCCACACCACATCCATCGAAACGCGATGGCGATCGTTGAGCCGATGGGTGATCCCCATCCCCAGGCTTCGGGGCCAGACGATATCCAACTTGGCATCGTATTTCGCCTTCAAGAGCGGGAAGCCGAGTCCGCTCACGTCGGCCTTGACATCCCCGCGAAGGTGAAACCGTGTTTCGCCCAAGTAAGCCAGTCCCAATGTCGTCTTCTTGGAAAGGTCATACTGGAGCCCGACGGACCATGTCGGCGCGAATCCCGTCGTTTTCAGATCCAGAATGGCGGGGAGCCCGGCCAGCAGGCCGTTTTGCAGATTGAACGGCATTTCCAGCTGAGCATGGCTGATGGCCAGGCCGAACGTCGCCCCCACGCTGAGCCGATCATCGACTTTATGTGCCACGGCAGGAAGGATCTTCACAAGTGCGCCGAGTGAGTGATACTCGCGTTTGCCGTACAGGGGATGGCGTAACCAATAGCGTGCCCCAAAGCCTGCGGGTGCCACCACACCGATGCCGTACGCCCAGCGCCCGTCTGAACTTTTCCGTACCTGCGCCAGGGAGGGCAGGGGCCAGGGAATCACGGCTCCGTTCGCATCGTTGAGCGGATCGGTGTAATCCAAATCCGTCGCCAGGATGTCAAGTCCGAGATCCAATCGCCCCGATCCGGGGATGTTCACCAGACCGGCGGGATTATCCAGAAAAAGAGTGAGGTTATCCCGGTGGGCGATGTTGGTGCCGCCCCGCCCGGAGGAAACAGCGGCCACGCTGTCACGAACCACGCCTTGGCCTTGCACTTGGCTTACGATCAGAAACTGCGCGCAGATGGTAAGAGCGAAGACAGGTGCGGAGGGTGAAAGGGTTCGGACTCTTCTCCAGCGCCTGTTCCTGCCGTCTCCTTGCAAAGGCGACTGATGACGACAGATCGGCGCCGTGCCATCCGAGAGGACCATCGTGACGTCATGGACTGAGGGTGATCAACAGGTCGGATTCGAGCATGCCCATCCCGGCGTCGCCTCCTTGAAAGAGCAACGAAGAGTCCGAATAGAGTTGCCCGACCGTTCCCTCGAATGCGTCCTTTCCGTGGATGACTTCGCCCGTCGCGGCGGTCATAAGCCCGATCGGAACGTTCTGTCCGCTCGACTCATCCGTCGAGACGATCGGCTCGACGACGATGATCAGGTTCAGACTCGTCAACGTCCCCGTGGCCGGGCTTTCGATTGTCAGTTCCGTCCGCGAGACCGCGGCGAGCGGCGTTCCATCTTCACCCAGAAAGACTTCGAGAATCGTTTCTTCGTAGGTCCCTTCGAAATCCCCCGCCAGTGTGCCCGATAACGTTTCCGGCAGCCCCGTATCAGGGTCCAAAGATGTGACACTGGCCATGATCCGCGCTTCCTTCGTACCGCCGGCCGTCTCGGATCCGCCTCCGACCAGCCAGGGGAACCCGGTGCCGCAACCGCCGAGGAAGCCGGACGCGAGCCCCAGCAAAACGCCGATCGTTCGGCCCCGACGCGACCGAGGAGCCGATGTTCCCCCGCGCTGGTTAGCCCGCATCCCGATTCTGCTCCGTGTCCGTCCCGCCCGACACCACGTCGGCGCCGATGGCGGATCGCCGTCAACATGCAATTCCCTCCGTGTATCGGTCCGCCGGCTCGCTCCCTTCACCTTCGGGAATCCGCGGAAGACGGAAGACGAACTCTGCCCCCCCGCCTTCGCGGTTCCGCCCTGTCATCGTCCCCCCATGCGTCTCGATAATTCGCCGGCATACATCCAATCCCAGCCCGTTGCCCCGCTCTCCCTTCGTCGTGAAAAAGGGTTCCCAGATTTTTTCCAAATGGGCTGCATCAATGCCCGGCCCGTCGTCCTGGACCGATAACCACGCTTCCGCGTCATCCGCGTCGACGACTACCCGGATCTCCCCGTGCTCCCGATCCTCAAGCGCATCACCGGCATTTTTCACCAGGTTAAAGAGCACCTGCTGAAGCCTCGATTTGTGGCCGCGGACGACCGGGTTCGCGCGGATGTCGAGTTTCAATCGCCCTCGCGGGATGCTCTTGTCCATCGCGGCCAATGCCAAACCCTCTCGCACGAGATCGGCCAGGTTCACCGGAAGCAACGTGCATTCACCATCTCCCTTGCGCACGAAGTCCATGATCTCATCCACGAGGTTGCTCAGACGCGCATGTGTCTCTCTCGCCGCAGCCGCAAACTGCATCAATTCCTCATCCTCCGGATACTTGACCTCGACCAGTTCCACGAGCGGCAGGATGAACAACTGATTCCGGATCTCATGCGCGACACCCGCGGCGATCCGGCCCAGCGTCGCACACCGGTCCGCATGCGCCACGCGCTCCAGGAGCGCATTGTTCGAAACGGCCAGGTCGTGAACCTCCACGGCACGCAGAAGCATCGACAAAAGTGTTTTCCGTTCCCACGGCTTCGTGACGAAATTATAGACGTGCCCCTTGTTGATGGCGTCCATCATCGCGTCCGAATCGATGTATCCGGTCAGAATCATTCGCACGGTATACGGATACTTTCGGGCCACGCGCTCACACAGCTCCACCCCCGTCATGTCCGGCATGCGCTGGTCCGCTACGACCACCGGAACGTCATGCGCGGCCAGAAGCTTCAGCGCCTCTTCGCCGCCAGACGCTTCCAGCACATGGAAGTATTTGGAGAACGCAGCGCGGAACACAACCAGGTTTTCCCGCTCGTCGTCCACATACAGAAGTTTCCGCAACATGATCGCTCAACCTTCTGTCGAAACCGTTTGTCTATCACTCTCTTTAGAAGACCGAACAAACCGGTCGTCCTTCGACAAAACACCACCCGCCTCTGCCCCCTGTTCCTTCGTCGCCCGAACCGGAAGCCGAATGGTGAACATTGTTCCTTCCTCGAAACCGCTCGGCGGCGACTCTACCTCGATCGTCCCGCCGTGACTGTGGATGATGCTGTAACTGATCGCCAGGCCAAGCCCCGTTCCCACGCCCACCTCCTTCGTCGTGAAAAACGGATCGAAAATCCGGTTTCGCACGTGCTCTGGTATGCCGCATCCCGTATCGCGGACGCGGATGATCATTTCATCACGAACGCGGCGCGTCTCGACAAAGATTCTCCCTTCCCTCTCGATCGCCTGACGGGCATTGTCAAGAAGGTTCAAAAAGACCTGCGCCAACTCCGACCCGGAACACTCGATCACACCGTCCTCGCAAAACTCACAGCACACGTCGATCCGTCCGTGGAGCTTGTTTTTCAATAGATTGATCGCCATCCGGATCCCTTCATGAACGTCAAAGGCTTTTCTTTCTCCCGTGCCCGGATGCGCGAACTTCTTCAGATCCGTCACAATATCTCGTGTTCGAATCGCACCGCTTTCGATCACCTCGGCCAGTTCACTGATCAGGGCCAGTGAATCTTCCAGCGCCTCTCCTTGACGCGCTCCGTTTTCGCCCTGGGGATCTTCCTTGTCCGAAAAGAGCATTAGATCTCGAATGATCTTCTCGACTTCTTCGATTTGCTCGCGCAGAGGCAGAATACCGTTGTACACGGCGTTGACCGAATTGTTGATTTCGTGCGCGATTCCCGCTGCCAGTTGTCCCAGAGAACTCATCTTCTCGGAATGGACGAGTCGATCCCGAGCCCGCGTGAGTTCCCTCAGCGTCCGTTCAAGCTCCTGGTTCCGGCGTTGAAGTTGCCGGTCGAGCCGCCGAACTTTGATGAGTGAACGGACGCGCGCCTGCAATTCACGCGTGTTGAAGGGCTTCACGAGGTATTCGTCCGCGCCTTGATCAAGCCCTTCGATTTTCATGGCAAGGTCGGCTTTGGCGGTCAGCATGATAAAGCCGATTCGCGCCGTCCGCTCGTCTCCTTTGATGCGTGCGCAGAACTCATAACCATTCAAACCGGGCATCATCACGTCTGAAATAATGATATCCGGTTCATGTTCCAGTGCCAGCCGCCACCCGTCTTCGCCATTGCTCGCTTCGAGCACGTGATACTCCGAACCCAGAATGGTCCGCAGTACGCCGAGCATTTCCGTCGAGTCGTCCACGATCAATATGGTCTCTGCATTGCGCGGCGCTTCGCGGTTCCTGGTGACCGCGGTTGGCGCTTCGGGCACGAGTATCGCCGAATGGCGACGAGGACGCAGGTCCGCGGCGTTGTCTTCCCGAGCCGTTGAAGTCGATGCGCGCGCAGGTACAAACGGAAGGGTGACTGTGAAACACGCTCCCTGGCCGAGTTCGCTTTCTAAGGAGACCCTCCCCCCGTGAAGCTCAACAAACTCCTTGACCATGGGCAGGCCCAACCCGGTCCCCTCGTAGCGTCTCGACAGCGACCCGTCCACCTGAACGAACCGCTGGAATACCAGCGCGTGATCCTTCGGGGCAATGCCGATCCCCGTATCTGAAACGATCAATGTTAATTGATCGTTCTGATAGCGCGTTTCCAGGCCGATCCTGCCGCCTTCTGACGTGAACTTCAGCGCGTTCGATACCAGGTTCACGACCACTTTCTCGATCTTCGCGCGATCCAGCATAGCCGGCGGAATCGTCTCGTCGGGTGAAAAATCAAGGGCAATGCCGCGGTCCTGTGCCAAAAGCGAAGCCGACGACACCAAATCCATGACCAGCTCATTGAGATCCACAGGCTCTGGATTCAGCGACACCTTTCCGGCATCAATCTTCGCGAAATCGAGGAGATCGTTGATGAGATTCAATAGGCGAACGGTGTTGCGTTGCACAACGTCCAACGCCCGCCGCTGCTCCGCATTCAACGCTCCCAAGCGTTCCTCGCGCATATTCTCTACCGGTGCGAGGATCAGCGTCAGCGGCGTCCGCAGCTCGTGACTGATATTGGAGAAGAATTCCGTCTTGAGACGGTCGTTTTCCTTCAAGCGTTCGTACGATTCCTGCAGACGCCGTTTACTTTCTGTCAGCTCCTTGGTCCGTTCCCGAACCTTTCGTTCCAGGTTTTCATGAAGGGCCTTGATGGTTTTCGCGTTTTGTTCGAGCTGGGCCACCATTTTGTTGAAACTGCGGCCGAGCATACCGATTTCATCCGTGGAGATGGCCGTGATGCGCGTCGCCAGTTGCCCGATCTCCACACGCCGCATCGCGTCCACCATTTCCCCGACACGCCGCGTGAACGAGCGCGCCAGCAGCGTCGAAAGAAAGACCGCCATGCCCACCGCACACGCGGAAATCAGCACCGTCTGTGTGCGCAGGCTGCTGACCACTTCATCCAACCTCCCCGGATACGTTGCCAGATCGGCGATCTTCTGATTGGCGAGCGTGGCGATCATCACAGCCGTCACCACGATGAACAGCGCGAAGAGAAACAGGAGCCGATTCTGCATACGGCCCGTCGGTAGATTGTCATAATCAATCACGACGCCGTAATCGACAAGGTGGCGCACCACCGGCCCCATGAGCCGCTCGATCGCGAGGAAATGGAACGAAACGGCACATGAGACCCCCATGAAGGTAGCGATGGTGATGTGTCCCAGCACGACCAACGGTGCGTCGGCCGCCCACGTCAGATAGACGTAGACCGGCGGCAGGCAGACCAAGGGTACAAGCAGCGCTTCCCGCAAATGATGCCGCACGGGAAATACAACGGCTTCCCTGCCGGCCTGCATCCCGAGCTCCACCGGGAAGGGGTGTCCGCGATGAAGGCACCCCATCACCTTGCGCAACGCCCGCGTCTCCATCATTGCAAGGATGACGGTCAGACCCGACGCCAGGATCACGACGAAGGCGGCGACGACACTGAATTGAAACTGAAGCGGACCTGACAGATCAAGTGTGAGGTTGACGTAATAGACAACGGCCGCGCCGCCGATGAGCCCACCGACGCGCGTGACGACCATCATCCAGAGAATATACGCAGGGCCCCAACGGGCAACGAGTCGCTCGTACATCGCATGGTCACTGTGGTGTCAGGATGTATTCTCGATGCTTTCCAAACCTCGAACGAACTGCGTAATGACCCAGTCCGGCGTCGACGCGCCGGCCGTCACGCCCGCCACGCGGCGCCCGCGGACGAACTCCATTTGAAACGATTCCCAGTTTTCCAGATGATACGTTGGGACGCCCTGCGCACGACAAAGGGCGGCCAACTCCCTCGTGTTGGCGCTGTGCAGTCCGCCTAAGACAAACATCACGTCCACTTTGTTGCACAGGTCGACCGCTGCCTGTTGTCGCCGGACCACCTCGAGACACAATGTATTGACGATCTTGATCTCTCGAAACGGTCGAAGAAGAATCCGTGCGACGACGGCGGCGAAGTGCTGTTCACTGAGCGTCGTCTGACCGATCACGCCGAGTCGTCCCGCCTTGGGAAGGCGATCCAGTTCCTCGACGCCCGCGATCACGGTCACCTCCGGCGCATAGCCGACGATCGCCCGCACTTCCGGATGTTCGGCATCCCCGACGATGACCACGCGGTATCCTTCCTGATGCAGCGAATACACCGCCTGCTGGGCACGACGCACGAGCACGCACGTCGCATCGATCACTTTCAGACTGCGACGCTTCACCGCCGCCAGCGTGTCCGGTGACACCCCGTGGGCACGGATCACGACCGGCTTGTCGTCGAGTGCCTCCACCGAATCGACGGGCACCAGACCGCACGCCTCGAGTTCACGGATCACCTGCTGATTATGGATCAGCGGACCGAGCGAATGCACGCGCTCCTCGCCCTGTGCCGCCAACCGAGCCAGCTCGATGGCATCCTCGACACCGAAACAGAAACCCATCGTCTCCGCCAACAACACTTTCATCGCTGATCCATCCTCGACCGGTGTGGACATCTTTCCCACGCGCGGCCTACCCGTCCGTGCGCGTCACAGGCGCGGCGGACGCCTGGTCCAGCCCCGCTGCCGCCCTGAACCGGCGGACGTTTCGCCGAGCCGTCAGCAGATGCTTGGCCACATACTTCGTTAAACTCAGCATTTTCCGATGCACGTCTTGCGTCCCCGCATAACTGCATCCGATCAACTGGCGAAGCTCCGGCACTTCGTACAGCAGAGAAAGGAACAACTCCGCGTGCGGCCCATAGAAGAATCGTGCGATGCGGGCATACGCGGAAAGCTCCTTGCCCACCCGGCTGCGGAGTACGTCCCGCGTGTAGTGCACGAAGGAGAGATCGTTCCGGCGGAAACCGTCACACACCGCCGAAGCCGCCAGCTTGCCGAACTCCAGTGCCTGCGAGATCCCCTCCGAGAAAAGCGGATCCGTCCCCAGGGCATCCCCCGCCAGCAACATGCGCGGACGGGCGAATTGCTCTCGAGGATGAAAATGCCGAATGGGAAAGGCCTTTCGCTGTGCTTGGGTCGTATCAATGCCCCGACGATGAAGAATATCCAGCAAGTAGTCATAACCGCCGCGACGCGGCCCATTCCCTCCGTGACTGCTGTCCACAATGCCCGTACTGATAAACGGACAGCCTCCGATCAAACAGGGAAACTCCCAGTAGTACCCCTTCAGGCCCTCCGGCACATAGCTCAGGTCGATGATCAGCACCTGTTCCGAAAACGTCCGCGCATTCTGTGGATCCACCGGGATCTCCGCCACCCACAGCCGCCCCATCCGGCCCGGCCCGAACCCGGTCGTCTTACGCACCACTGCCCCGACGCCATCCGCCCCGACGACGACCTGGCTCCGGAAATATCCCTCATCCGTGACCACACGCAGGTGATCCGCGCAACGGATGACCTTACGGACGCGAACGCCCTCCCGGATCGGAAAGCCACGCGCACGGGCTGTTTGGAACAGCAGATTGTCGAAGTCCCGTCTCCGAATGACGCGCTTCGCACACCCGTTCTCCGGCAAATCGATCCGAATGTCCCCATAGGTAAGTTGCACATGATGAACCGGCGCGTGAGGAATATCGAGTGGAATATCCAGATCCTCCAGAATGCGCTCGGCGTTGAGCGTCAGCGCCCCGCCGCAGATCTTTTCGCGCGGATGATGCTCCTTTTCCAACAACAGCGAACGAGAAGCCAGATCCGGATCCATCCGAAGCAGATGCAGCGCCGTCGAGACGCCGGCCGGGCCCCCGCCGATGATCATCACATCAAGATCACCCAACGCCTCATTCTCAACGTGTGTTCTCATTGTCGAGTATCCTTCGTTGGTGCGGTCCTGTTTCATTTCCAGCCGCGACTCGCCAGGTGGATACGCAGAAGCTTTTCCAATCCGTCGAGCAGTTCGCCCACGGACACGGAGCGGATCCGACGCCCCAGCCGGACGATCCGGTGATAATGGACATGCCATTGCCGGAGGAAATACGCTTCGCAATCGGCCTCGGCAATGGCTTTTTTCATCTCGAGGGTGTTTCCGTCCCGCAGCACATCGATGGGTAGGGCACCGAGTTGTACCGCGCGAGCGAACACTCCGCTGGTGTAATCTCTGTCCGCCAGCTCCCGCTCCCAGGTCGTCACAAGATTCCCGATCCGCCCCATGCACTGTGCGTGCCAAAGAATCTCTCGTAGGGCGCCGAGCTCGTTGATGTCGAACGCCGGCGAACACATCAGATCCATCGTGCCCGAAACCATCATGTGCATGTTGTGAGGAAGATACAGATCGTGTTCGGCGAGATTGAGGAGGCGCGGCTCACGGTTGATCATATGGCTGTAGCGCATCGTATTGAAAAGCTGGCGATAATCGAAACGCCAGAGCGGCTCGAATTCATGGAAGCGCGGATATTGCGCAACGCGTTCGGCGATCGCGCGCCACAATCGCTCGACAACCGCAGCATAGGCTCGTTCCTCCGGCGAAAGAGCAGAGAAGTCCGCAGGCGAAGTGGAGAATGGGATCGACAAAAGCATATCCAGGAAACCGGCCTCCCCGCCACGATCCGCGACATCATCCAACAATACATCGAGCATGACGCCGAGCACTTTGGTCACGTCGTTTCGATCGTGCATTTCCGGCGGCACACACGGCAATCGCGTCAGCCGCACCCCCTCCAGACACCAGTTCCACAAAAAGCGATCGCGGGATCCGACGCGTTCGTATTCGTGCACCCACTGTGCGAGATCCGCCGGTAAGGCCCGCTCGCCGAGACGACGCATGAGTTCCTTCGCCTCGGAAGGGAGCATGGGGCGAGGAGATCGGAAGATCTCGCCGCTTCCGGAGCGGGACGCCATGACGTGCTCGACGATGCGATCGGCGGACAGTCCGCAATCGTCCAGCAGGGCCGAGGCGTCCCCATGCTCCAGAAAGCGATCCGGAAGACCGAGTACGGAAACCGGCGTGGAAACGCCCTGCTCGGCGAAAAGCTCAAGCACCGCCGAACCGAACCCGCCCCGCGCCACATGTTCCTCCACCGTGTACACATGCTCGACGCTCCGCGCGACAGCGCACAACAGGGCGGCATCCAATGGTTTGACGGACTGCGCGTCGATGACGGCCGCCGAGACTCCCCGCTCCAGAAGACGGTCTGCTGCCTGAAGAGCCACGGACACCATGCTGCCGATCGCCAGCAACGCCACATCCGAACCCTCGCGGAGCAGCGCCGCCCGTCCGGCTTGAAACGGAACGTCGGGACCCGTCACGACAGCCTCCGGGGCCGCACCGCGCGGAACACGGATCGCCACCGGACCGTCCTGCCGAACGGCCCAGCGCAACATCTGCCGAAACGCCTGACCGTCCCGCGGCGCCAGCACCGTCATCCCGGGAACCGCACGAAGGTAGGCCAAGTCGAACGTGCCGTGATGCGTCGCACCGTCCGCACCCACGATGCCGGCTCGATCCAGAACGAACGTGACCGGAAGCCCCTGAAGGCACACGTCATGAATGATTTGGTCGTAGCTGCGCTGAAGAAAGGTCGAATAGATGGCCACCACCGGACGACATCCGCCCGCCGCCAGCCCCGCGGCATAGGTCACCGCGTGTTGCTCCGCGATCCCCACGTCCACCAGTCGATCGGGAAACCGCTCCGCAAAACCCCGCAGCCCCGTCCCCACCGTCATGGCCGCCGTGATGGCGATGATGCGATCGTCTTCTTCCCCCAGCCGGACCATTTCCTCCCCGAAAAGCTGGGAATAGGTCGGCGCCTTGCTGCGCGAGAGGGACATTCCGCTCGATGGGTCGAACGGCGACACACCGTGGAAACGTTCCGGGTCCGCCTCCGCCGGACGATATCCCTTCCCTTTCCGCGTCAGAACGTGGATGACGACGGGGTGATCCACTTCGCGGACCTGCTCAAACACACGCAGGAGCAGTGGCAGATCGTGCCCGTCCACCGGACCGAAATAGGGCAACCCCAGATCCTCGAAGAAGGTGCCCTCCAGAATCTTGGCCCGTGCCTGCTCCAGGGCCGACGCCACGCCGCCGCGGTTGGGAGAAATGGCGAAACTGTTATCGTTGAGGATCAATAAGAACTGCGACCGCAGCGCCGAAAGGTTATTCAGCGCCTCGTACGACAGTCCCGACGTGAGCGCCCCGTCGCCCACCACGGCCACCACGGCGTGATCCTGCTTCAACCGCTGTCGCGCCGCTGCAAGCCCCAGTGCGCAGGACAGCGCCGTCCCCGCATGGCCCGAGGTGAAGTGATCGTGCGGGCTTTCCAAGCGATGCACGAACCCGCTCAACCCGCCGGCCTTGCGAATCGTGTGGAAACGAGAGCGCCGCCCGGTCAGCATCTTGTGCGTGTAGCACTGATTCCCCACGTCCCACACGATCTTGTCGCGCGGGCTGTCGAAACAGCGGTGCAGGGCGATCGACAATTCGACCGTACCGAGATTGGTGGCCAGATGCCCGCCGTTGGCGGCCATCGTCCGGATGATCTCCCGCCGCACGCTCTCCGCGAGCTCCGCAAGCTGCGGGAGATCGAGTTCGTGCAGATCCGACGGTTCCCGAATACGATCGAGTACGCTGGTCGTCATCGTACGGTTCCAACACCCAGAGGCTGAGGCTCCGCCGCGGCATCGGCGCCCACATACGGCGTCGCGCAGAACTCCTGGACGGCCTCCGCGTCCGCGGGAAAGGTCAGCACGCGGAACGCACGGTTCGAACGATCTTGCGAAGAATCACCCGTCGCGCACCAATCCGACACAAGGCGTTCGATGCGACATTGGGCGATGGAAGCATGCAGGGCATCACCGGGGGTCAACACCACCCCCAGCCGTCCCGGCCCGAGCACCGCCACGGCATCATTCTGGCGCAAACACCCGCGCAAGCGACGCGCGATCTCCCACATATCCGGCAAGGCAGCGGGGGACCGAGCCGGGGACGTGCGGAACGAGTCCGGAAGTGTGAGGAGAATCAACGAGAACGGCTCCCCGCCGCGACGACTGCGCGCCATCTCCGATCGGACCCGTGTACGCATCCCGGCACCGTCGAGAAGCCCCGCCGAGGCGCACGTCGCGCTCAATCCGTTGACGATCATCGCCAACAGCAAATCCAGCGGCCGGACCGTTTCCGCAAGCGATGCGCGCCGCCCCGATCCGTCGTGGACATCCCAGACGCCCAGCATGCCGACCTGCCGCCCGAGGAAGATCAGCTCCAGGGAATCGCCCGGCGGCTGGGCGGTAGCACGAGACTCCGCATGACGATCCGATCCCCCGCCGCAGGCAGGCGCGTCTTCCTTGTTCTCGAACACCAGCCACCACGCATCTTCCCCCGCCCCGTCTCCAAGCGCGACAGCCGCACGGCTCGCGCCACACGCTTGACAGATCGCCTTCAAAACGGTCCACACAGCCGCGTCGAAGGACGAGGCTTTGCGCAATGCGTCCACGATCTCCGTCAATCGATTATGGTCGTGCACGGCACGATCTCCCGAACCTTGGTTTTCCGTTGGAGCCACCACGCGCGATCGAGACACCCCGGCGGCACCGCGACGGACACGTTTCCGAACGCGTCCCCGCTTCGCACGCGACGGCGTTTCCTCAAGCTCTCTAAAGCCTCGACGACGGGACGAACGACCTTTAGCACACAGCAATTCCACCTTGGCTGACCGGTGTCGCCGCGCCTTGATCGGACGGCTGCCGATAAGATGCCCGCTTCGAAGCGCTCAATCGGTGGGGGGGAACCCGACGGCAAAATGGTTTTGCTTCTTCATCTTTTGTATGGGACAGTATACGATACGCGGTCGCCTGAATCGTTCGGCGGCGGACCGATCAAAGGGACACAACGATGGCACGCATCCTCGTCGTGGACGACCAACCCCATTGGACCCTCTGCCTGGAGGTCTTCCTCTCCCGTCAGGGGCATGAGGTGACGCGCGCATCGGACGGGGTGGCGGCCCTGCGGATGTTCCAGCACCGGTCGTTCGACGTGTTGATCACGGACGTCGACATGCCGAACATGGACGGGCTCACGCTCGTGAAGCAGGCGACCGAAAAACACCGCCTCAAAGGCGTCATCGTGTTGACCGGACGCACCGACTTCGAGACGGTCGCCGCCGCCACCC
>CAZNQN010000007.1:0-18874 GCA_964574925.1 uncultured Phycisphaeraceae bacterium
TCTCGTGGCGGACGATCCGGAGGATCGCGTCGCGATTCGCCGACGGATCCGATCCCTGCGCAAGTGGGCGCAGAGGCCGGGTTCCTCCCGTCAACCGGCACCGTACGCCGTGAGCCATACGCTGTACGTCGCAGGCCTGGAGCGCCTGTCCGCGCGGCGGATGGAGCCGTGGGTCAAAGCGCTGCACGACATGTTCGAAGAGGAGCCGGGCGGAGCGGTCCGCATCGCCACCGCGATCTGCTGTGATCCGACGCGATGTGCGGATCTGGGCGAGCGGATCGCGCCGTTAACGGCGTATTTCGGCGGCTCCGTGATGCGGATCGACGTGCCGCCTCTGCGGGAACGGATGGAAGACATCCCGTTCCTGGTCGAGCATTTCCGTCGCGGTCGAGCCGGGGGAGGCGGTTTCCACGGGCCGGTCTTTTCCGAGGAGGCGATGGACGCCCTGCGTCGTTACCCCTGGCCGGGGAACGTCCGCGAGCTGGAACTGCTCGTTGCACGGGCGCGGATGGCGGGGAGCGGCGATCCGGTGACGGCCGAAGACGTGAGCCGGTGGCTGGAATCCCCCGACGAGCGAGCGGGCGTCCTTCCGCTTCGGGAGGCGGTTCGCGCCTTCGAACACCGTCAGATCGAATCGGCCTTGCGACGAACGGGCGACAACAAGGTCGAAGCGGCCCGCATGCTGGGGATCGGTCTGTCGAGTCTGTATCGCAAGCTCGACGAGTGGAAGCGGGACCACGCCGGTTTCTCCTAGCGCATGTCTCGAAACCGTGGCGGTCCTTTCTTTGTCGGATGCGGATGGAATACCGCCTCATCATGCGGGGTTGAAGCCCGCGGCTCAGTACGGCTGGAAACGCAACAACGGGAAATCCTTGCCTTCTCTCTCCGTCCGGAAACCGTACGTCCCGCTCGCCCTGTTCCCGCACCTTTCGGCTGGCACCGAATATGCAGAGGGATTCCCGAAGTCGGAAACGGCGGGTCTGCGGATCGCAGGGAGGCCGGTCCGGGCCGCGGTCGAACGGTCGACGCGGGGAGCGCGCGTGTCCGTGCAGGGATCATCGCCATGAACCGTCTGTCACCATCCGGTCCTCGAACCGTGCTGACGGCGCTGGGGTCGCTGCGTTTCGGCGCCGTGTTGCTGATGCTGACGTTGTTTACGCTGGCGTGCGCGACGGTGTATGAATCCGTCCACGGCACCGAGCAGGCCATGATGGTGTTTTACCGTGCCCGGTGGTTCCAGGCGCTGCTGGGGCTGGTGGGGTTGAACGTGCTGATCGCCACGGCCCTGCGCTATCCCTTCACGTCGCGACAGATCGGGTTCGTGCTGACGCACGTGTCCGTGCTGGTGATTCTCATCGGGGCGGTGGTGAGCAAGTTCTTCGGCGTGGAGGGACGGGTCGTTCTGGCCGAGGGGAACACGACCTCGCAGTTCGCCACCTCCGAGGGCATGCTGACCGTCAAAGAACCCGAATCCGGCGCGCAGACGGAGATGCGGCTGGAACGGTACGGACTCCGTGGTCTGGAACCGGTGACGCTGGCGGAACCGGCGACGTTGACGCTCGGTGAGACTTCGTTTCTCGTCGATCGCTACCTGCCGGATTCGGAGCGGATGCAAAGGGTCGTCAACGACGCACCGCACGGGCACCCGGCCGTGCGCGTTTCCTTCGGCCGGCCGGGAGAGGCGGAAACCGCCTGGGTGTTCCTCGATCAACGGCAGCGGATGGGACCGGTGGCGGTGACGTTCCGCAGGATCGAGGACCAAGAACAACTCCAGCGATTGATCGCGGGCACCGGGTCGGCCGACGCGAACGAACAGGAGGAAGCGAAGGTCCGCGTCGCGCTGGGAGGAAAGACGTATGATTTTCTTCTCCAGCAGTGTCTGCATGAACCGGTGAAGATCGGCGAGACGGAGTGGACGCTCCGTGTGCTGCGGTATCTGCCCCATGCGGTGGTGGGCAAGGACCATGAGATTCAGAATGCCTCCCCCGATCCCGTGAACCCCGCGATCGAGGTGGAGCTGAGCGGTCCGGAAGGAAGCGAGAAGCGATTGGCGTTCGCGCGGTTTCCGGATTTCGGCTCCATGCACAACCGGAAGGGGGCGGCGGACCTGAAGGTGACGTTCCTCTTCCCGCAGACGACGAAGGCGACCGCGCCGATCGAGGTGATCGCCGCGCCGGAGAATCGATTCTACGCCCGGTTCGCGCCGCGGGGGCAGCCCGCTGTGATGCAGGAGATTGCGGTGGGGGCAGCCTTGCCGACGCCCTGGCCGGGACGCACGTTCACGTTGGCGGATTATTACGAACGGGCTCGGATCACCCAGGAGGTGGTGGCGAGGAAAGCGGTCCGCAAGGAGCGCGTCCCGGCGATCCGCCTCCGCGCGAAACGGGCGGGAAAGGAACAGACGGTCTGGATGCAGCTCGGCTATTCCGCGCGGATGACGCTCGGCGGCAAGGCGTTCGAGTTGACCTACGGGCAGCGAATGCTTCCGCTGGGGTTTGCGGTTACGCTGGAGGACTTTCACATCGGCTATTATCCGGGTGGACGGCGACCGCGGTCCTTCGAAAGCCGCATCGCCGTCACGGACCCGACCAGCGGGCGCAAGACGACCTACCTGATCAGCATGAACCACCCGGCCAAGCACGGCGGTTTCCGCTTCTTCCAGTCCAGCTATCGCATGGGCGGGGACAGGGCCGTCAGCATACTCAGCGTATCGCGTGATCCGGGCTGGCCCATCGTGCTGATCGGATACCTGGGCACGATCGGCGGGATGCTCTGGGTGCTGCGCGTACGGGCGAGGGAGAAAGCGGCGCTGGAAGGTGCGGCCGGCGGGCGTTCCCGGCCGGGGTCGAAAACGATCCCCCTGTTGCGACCCGGCGCGACGTGTGTGTCTTCCGGTGTACCGGCAATCGGCGGCGGGAAAGGCGAGCCGATGGCGGTCTCGCACGCCGGCGAACATGGGAGGTCGAAACGATGATGCCGACCGTGATGCTGATCGGATGGATGGGCGCAATGGCAGGCGCCGACCCGGCAGCGACACCTACCCTGCCGTCTTCGCTGGACTACACGGCGTTGCGGGCCGTTCCCGCCCAGCATGAGGGTCGCTGGCCGCCGCTGGATACCGTCGCCCGCGATCTGGTCTATCAGGTGACCGGCACGGAGCGGTTCCGGGGGGCGGACCCGATGACCATCCTGCTCGCCTGGACGTTCGACGCCGCCGCGTGGGAGGAGGCGCCGCTGATCGCCATCCGCAACGCCGAGTTGCGGAAGGCGCTCTCCCTCCCACTCGATCGAGAGACGTTCTCCTATGCCGAACTGGTCGCCCACCGTCCGCTGCGTGCGCTGGCGGAGAAGGCGTCCCGCAAGCCGGAAGGCGAAAAGCCCGATCCCCTGGAGCGCAAAGTCAACGATATCTACGAGAAGCTGGTGGTGATGCAGGGGATCTTTCAGGGCCGATCGATCCGGCTCGTGCCCGATGCCGAGGACGTGCTCGGCACGTGGCGCCCGATCGCCGAGGGATCGGCCGATGAAAAGCTCGTGTCGCTGTGGAAGGATGTGAAGACGGCGTTTCTCGCCAACGACGCCAAGGCGTTTGCGGACGCTTCGCAGAAACTTGCCGCCGCTCTCCGTGCGTTGCCCGCCGCCCATCGACCGGATGCGACGATGATCGCGATGGAGCTGCGCTCGAACCGGCTGCATCCGTTCCGCCTCGCGTGGGAGATCATGCTGCTGGGCGGCGGGTTGGGCATCGTGGCGCTGATCGTGCGGCGGCGAGGGTTCGACGTGTTGAACCTGCTCGTGCTGGCCGGGGGCGTGGCCGTCCTGACGTGGGGATTGTGGATGCGCTGGCGGATCGCGGGGCGGATTCCCGCCTCGAACATGTACGAGTCGCTGCTGCTGCTGGGCTGGGGGGCGGGCGCATTCGCCATCGTGTCGATGCTGGTGATCCGGCATCGGGCGGTGCCGCTGACGGCGTCGTTGCTCGGAGCGGTCGCGCTGATGCTGGCCGACCTGCTCCCGATCGACCCGTTCATCAAGCCGATCCCGCCCGTGCTGCTGGACACAGTGTGGATGGGGATCCACGTGCCGATCATCATGGTGTCGTATTCGGTGCTGGCGCTGGGGGTGCTGATCGCCCACGTGCAACTGGTCGCCATGGCCGCCGCCCCCCACAAACACCGCTGGATCGCCTCCATCGACTCCTTGCACCACTGGTACATCCATGTGGGTTCGGTGCTGCTGCTGGCGGGAATCCTGACGGGCAGCATGTGGGCCAACTCGTCCTGGGGACGGTACTGGGGATGGGATCCGAAGGAGGTCTGGTCGCTGGTGGCGCTGCTGGGCTATCTGACCATTCTCCACGTCCGGTTGGACCGGGAGGTGATCCCGTGGTGGACGTACCTGCTGGGCGCGGTGTTGATGGCGGCGGTCTTCGCCCTGACGGTTCCCCGACTGGTGCCGCTGACGGCGGGGAAGATCTACGCCCTGGCGGGGGCGGCCGCTGCGATCGTGATCTTCGTCGTGGGCAAGGGGCCCTTCGCCACCGCGCTGAAGAGCGTGCTTGCCTTCTGGCTGATCATCATGACGTACGTCGGCGTCAACTATGTCCTGGGGACGGGTCTGCACAGTTACGGGTTCGGCACCGGCGCGGTCGTGCGGCACATGTTCCAGTGGGGTGGGGCGGACCTGGCGCTGATCGGCGTCTGCACGCTGGTCTATCTGCTGCGTCGGTCGGCGTCTTCAGGTGCGCGACCGGCGGAGATCGCCCTTGCGTAAGGGATGTGGTTGGGGACGGGCGCGGGAGCGGATCCCAGCCTCAATCCGCTGACGTGCCCTCTCCGGATGAACAGACAAACCGCCCGCTCACGCTCACGGCTCAGATTCCCCGCTCCCTCACCCGTCGGCGTCCAACGCCTGCCTGTGCGTACCCGCACGCAGACAGGCACAGGGTGGCGGTCGCGGCCCAGTTTGGGCGATCGGGTTGCGTCGCGGGGGCGAAAAGTCCGCGGTCTGGAGCACAAAAACAAACGACGACCCACCGCGCGTTTACTCGTCCTCGATCACGATCATCTTGCGGATGACGACCGGTTCGGTGGGCGAAGACGCCTCACCCGTTCCCGGATCCTCCACCGGAACCTTGCCGATGCTCTTGAGCGTGTTGAGCGACTCCTCGTCGGCCAGGCGGGCGAAGGCGGTGTACTGTCCGTCGAGAAAGGTGGCGTCGTCGAGGCAGATGAAGAACTGGCACGAGGCCGAGTCCGGGTCCGCCGTCCGCGCCATCGACACCGTGCCCAGCACGTGCGGCGTATCGTTGAACTCCGCCGGCAACCGCCGGGGTCCGACGCCGGTGCCGTCGCCGCGCGGGCATCCGCCCTGGATCATGAACCCGTCGATGATCCGGTGGAACGTCAGCCCGTCGTAGAAGCCCGATCGGGCCAGGTCCAAGAAGTTGGCGACGTGGTTGGGGGCCTTGTCCTCCAGAAAGGTCATGGTCATGTCCCCGTGGTCGGTCTGGATGGTCACTTTCACAGACATGCGATGTCTCCCAGTCGATCGGAGCGGAGGTGGCGCTCTCGTCGGAGGCGGTGGTCCGCAGCCGGGTCTGTGCGGCTTTCCGGGGGCTTACCCTATCCGCCGCCGGTCCGAAGGGGAAGGCGCAATCGAAAAAAACGGGAAAAAACCGAAAAAGGCGGCACGGAAGGCGTGGAAATCCCGTATCCGGGGCCGGTGCGGGGGATTGTCGCTTGTTGTCAGCCTTTCGCCCGGCAGAAGCCATCGGGATCGCGGGAGGGGCGGCACCTGGGTACAATGCCCGACCGGGGCGCCGTTCGCCCCCCGACGATCGGGATGCCACCGTTCGTCTTCTGATCTTTTCCGGTCATGCCAACGGAAGGAGTGCTCACGATGTTTACCGCGTCAAGGTCATACCGTTCCGCTTCCTGGATTCGAATGCCGGTTGTGCTGGTTGTTCTTGCGCTCCCGGCGGTACATGTGGTGGCCGGGGAACCCGTTCCGCTCATTCCGCGATCGGTGCTGTTCGGGAACCCGGACCGCGCCAACGTCCAGATCAGCCCGGACGGGAAACGGCTCGCCTTTCTCGCCCCGGTCGACGGCGTGCTCAACGTGTGGGTGGCGCCGGTGGATCACCCCGATCAGGCCAAGCCGGTGACCCGTGACACCCATCGCGGCATCCGCAGCTACTTCTGGGCGTACACGGGCGACGACGTGCTCTACGTCCAGGACAAGGACGGCGACGAGAACTGGCACGTCTACCGCGTCAACCTGAAAAGCCGCGAGATCAAGGACCTGACGCCCATCCAAGGGGTGCAGGCGCGCGTGCAGGAGGTCAGCCCCGACTTCCCGGGTGAAATCCTGGTCGGCATCAACGACCGCAACCCGCAGTTGCACGACCTCTATCGCATCGACCTCGCCACCGGCAAGCGGAAACTCGTCGAGAAGAACGAACAGGGCTTCGTCGGCTACCTGACCGAAAACGACATGAAGGTGTACTTCGCCGTCAAGATGACGCCCGACGGTGGGAGCGAGATCCATCGGCGCACCGGTCCCAACAGTTGGACGGTCTTTACGAAGATCCCGCGCGAAGACAGCCTCACCACCGACCCGGTCGGTCTGGATCCCGCCAAGGAAAACCTTTACATGATCGACAGCCGGGGTCGCAACACGGCCGCCCTGACGCTGGTCAACCTGCACACGATGGAATCGAAGGTGTTGGCGCAGGATCGCCTCGCCGACATCGCGGGCGTGATGCGTCACCCGACGAAGCGGCACATCCAGGCCGTCCAGTCCAACTTCACCCGCCGCCGCTGGCAGATCCTCGATCCGTCCATCCGGGCGGACTTCGGGTTCCTGCGCACCGTGGCGGACGGGGAATTCCAGATCACCAGCCGCACGCTCGACGACCGTCTCTGGACGGTGGCCTACGTCATGGACGACGGTCCGGTCCGCTACTACCTCTACGACCGTGACAAGAAGCAGGCGAAGTTTTTGTTCACCAACCGCAAGGAGCTGGAGAAGGCGAAGCTCGCCAAGATGCACGCGGTGATCATCCCCGCGCGGGACGGGTTGCGGCTGGTCGCCTATTACACCCTGCCCGTCTGGCGCGACCCGGACGAGGACGGCAAGCCCGACCAACCCGTGCCGATGGTGCTGTTCGTCCACGGCGGTCCCTGGGCGCGCGATCAGTGGGGCTACAACCCGTGGCATCAGTGGCTGGCGAACCGCGGCTACGCCGTGCTCAGCGTCAACTACCGCGGCTCCACCGGTTTCGGCAAACAATTCGTCAACGCCGCCAACTTCGAGTGGGCCGGCAAGATGCACGACGATCTGATCGACGCCGTGCAATGGGCCGTCGCCAACGGCATCACCTCCAAGGACAAGGTCGCCATCATGGGCGGCAGCTACGGCGGATACGCCACGCTGGTGGGGCTGACCTTCACGCCGGAGACGTTCGTCTGCGGCGTGGACATCGTCGGACCGTCCAACCTGGTCACCCTGCTCAACAGCATTCCGCCCTACTGGAAACCGCTGATCGAACTGTTCACCCAGCGCGTCGGCGACCCGAGCACGGAGGAGGGGCGGAAGCTGCTGCTCGAACGGTCTCCCTTGACCCGTGTGGACCGCATCCGCCGCCCGCTGCTCATCGGACAGGGCGCCAACGACCCGCGGGTCAAACAGACCGAATCCGACCAGATCGTCGAGGCCATGAAGAAGAGGAACATCCCCGTCACCTACGTCCTGTTTCCCGACGAGGGGCACGGCTTCGCCCGGCCGGAAAACCGCACCGCCTTCAACGCGGTGGCGGAAGCGTTCCTGTCGAAACATCTGGGTGGGCGGTTCGAGCCGATCCGCGAGGACGAGATCAAGGGCTCGTCGATCCGGATCGTGACCGGGGCCGAGGGGATTCCCGGCCTGCCGCCGAGTCTCAAGAAGAACAGCGAAGGGTAAGGAACACCACCCCGGACGGGGCGGAGAAGACGAATACTCTTTCGTCACCGGGCGCGGGCACGGATGCCGACTTCACCCCCGGCTTCCCTCCTTGCGGGGTCATCTTATGATCCGGTCGGGCAGTCGACCGGCCGGTGAGCCACGTTCATTCTTCGCCCACGATCTCCTACACGGCGCAGAACCACAACCATAACGCGCACGCAATCGCCGTGGGCATGTCGTACCGATCGCTCGTGCACCATTGAAGGAGTTTATTGCACACGGCCTGCTTGGGGGGAACGGTGGTCATTTCCACGTCCCCCCCTGCGGCGACGGTTCCCGTCTCCCGGCGACGCTCGCCAAGATAAGAATCCGTATCGACGGCGTAATACACACCCAGGCGCTGGTTGTTCTGCCACAATGCAATCATCACGAGGTCCTCATCAAGAATGAGCACCGAAACATCATCGTGCGGCTGGGCAGCTGCCGCGGCATCGAATGGCCTCATTCCTTGATCGGCACCCCGTCCCGCTCCCGGTGCTTGAGACGTATGCGATTGCAATAGGTCGACAAACCCGAAGAATGGTCGCCCATAGAGCTGCGCTACGGGTTGCTCCGAGAAGACGGGGCGCAGGACGTTGCTTGTGGTGTTGAGTTCAAAATCGAGCACGAGCTGATCTCCTTTGCGATCGAGGATCGTAATGCCCATGCCGTTGGGATTCGTATAGTCGATCTGTATATGGGCGCCGGCGCTGAGTTGGTTGGCTACGACGGCTTGCAGCATTCGCGCAGCAACCTGCTGTGTGATGGGGAGTTCTTGATCCCCTGCCTTCGTTCTCGGAGCTTCTCGGTCTCGCGGGGCTGACTGCCCCATCGCGGCTGTGCCCAAGAACAGAAGGACCATTACCCCCTTGAAATGAATGCGCGCAAACATGATGTCTCTCCCGCTTCGTTTCCCCCTCATTGCTATGCGAACTCCGTCCCCTCTGGACGGAGTTTCAATGCCACGGCTGCGGACGGATTGCGTGCATTGCTTCCGGCAGGACCCATCGCGAAGGCTGCGACCGTGCACGGCCGGCAACGAACAGGGTTTGACGCGCCGCCATGTTGAACATCCCCGCAGGCGAACGACGCATATCTGATCGGTTGATTGTTACGCGAGTATCAAAGAAATGTCAAGCGCCAAAGGCATTTTTATTGCCCCCGCAGGGCACCCGCCGTCGGCGGGGCAGCGCAAGTGACTGCAAATACGAAACTTACGAGCAAACGGTTGCCGACGATCGATTGATCCCCATGCGACTTCTGTCGGTGCCGTTCGATCCCCGGGAGAGGCGTTCCGGCGATGCCTCTCATATTGTTAGCGGCTTTTACGACGCAGCGGCGGCTTCCTTTTCCTTCTTGGCTGCGTCGATGATCTGCTGCTGGATGTTGCCGGGCACAACCTCGTAGTGGGAGAACTCCATGGAGTAGCTTCCCTCTCCGCCGGTGATGCTTGAGAGGCGGGAACTGTAGTCCGCCAGTTCCGCCAGCGGCACCAGGGCGCGGATCAGGGCCATGTTGCCGGGAAGCATGTCCTGACCCTGCGGACGACCGCGACGAGACGCCAGGTCCCCCTGGATGTCGCCCACGTTGTCCGCGGGAACGGTCACTTCCAGGTTGACGATCGGTTCCAGGAGGACGGGCTTGGCCTTGAGGAAGGCGTCCTTGAACGCGCCGCGACCGGCGATCTGGAAGGCGATGTCCTTGCTGTCCACCGGGTGCGTCTTGCCGTCGATCAGTTCCACCTTGACGTCGACGACGGGATAGCCGGCGAGCACGCCCTCGGCCATCTGGGCGCGGATGCCCTTGTCCACGCTCGGCCGGAACGCCTGGTCGATCGCCCCGCCGAAGATCTTGTCGATGAATTCATACCCTTCGCCGCGTTCCGCCGGCAGCAGGTTGATGACCACGCGGGCGAACTGTCCCGCGCCGCCGGTCTGTTTCTTGTGCGTGTATTCGACGTTCTGGGCCGTCCCCAGGATCGTCTCCCGATAGGGGATCTTGGGCGGCTTGGTTTCCACGTCGAGCTTGTACTGCCTCGACATCCGCGACAGGTAGGTCCGCAACTGCATCTCGCCCATGCCGTGCACGACCAGTTCCCCGCCGGTGCCGCGGTCGAACTTGAAGCAGGGGTCTTCCTCGCTGAATCGCTTCAGCGCCACGCCGATCTTGTCCTCGTCGCCGCGCGACTTGGACTCCAGCGCCAGCGAGAACATCGGTTCGGGGAACTTGGGCATCTCGAGCGTGCCGCCCTCGGTCGTGTACAGCGTGTCGCCGATGTTGAAATCGAGCTTCGCGAGACAGATCACGTCGCCGGCGATCCCGGCGTCGATCTCGCGGTGCTCGGCGCCCAGGGAGCGCATGATCTGTCCCGGACGGGCCCCCTTCGTCATACCCGCCGCCTTCAACGCCATGTCCGAGGTCAGTTTGCCGCGATGAACGCGGATGGAGAGGTATTTGATGTTGCTGCGCGGGTCGGTGGTGATCTTGAACACCTGCGCGAGGAAGGGACCGTCGACCGAAGGCGCCACCGGTTCGCCTTCGTCGCCCTCCTCCTTGTGCAGGATGCGGTGTTTGCCGGTCACCGGCGAGGGACAAAAAGCGGCGAGCGCCTCGAGGAAGGCGTCGATCCCCACGTCGCCGAGGCTGTCGGTAAACAGGATGGGCATCAGCTCGCCGGTCGCGACGGCGCGGGCGGCCGCGGCGCGGGCCTCGTCCGTGGAAAACTCCCCGCCCAGGTACTTCTCCATCAGCTCCTCGTCGGTGCCGACGATCGCCTCGATCAGATCGGTATGCGCCTGTTCCACCTCGCCGAAGTCGCTCTCGCCCGATTCGTTCGTGAAACAGTCCACGACCTTGGTGCCGCCGCCGGCGGGAAGATTCAGCGGCAGACATTGCGGCCCGAACGTCTCGCGGATCTGCGCCACCACCGCCGGCAGGTCCACGTTGGAGGCGTCGATGTGGTTGATGACGAACCACACACCCAGCCCGTAGTCCCGCGCCCGCTCGTACATCTTGCGGGTGTTGACCTGCACGCCGGACGAGGCCGACACCACCACGACGGCGCATTCCGCCGCCGCCAGCGCGGCGATGGCCGGACCGCAGAACGCCGGCGTCCCCGGCGTGTCCACCAGATTGACGTGCAGATCGCCGTGGGTGAGGAAACAGACGGCCGAATCGAGCGACGAGAGCTTCTCCTTCTCCTCGTCGGAATAGTCCAGAATGGAGGTCTTCTCGGGCACCTTGCCCAGGCGGTTGGTCATGCCCGTTTTGAACAGCAGCGCTTCCGCCAGCGAGGTCTTGCCGCTGCCGCCGTGCCCGACCAGGGCGATGTTGCGGATGTTCTCAGGAACCAGGCTCATCGGGTCCTCCTCAGTCGCTCATCCCTGCGGGGCGGGTATTCTCGCCGCCTGCGGGACGTTGTTTCGGGGAAACCACCGGCGTCGCGGAGGGAACCCGGGCGCGATGCCCGTCCGATCCCCAACCCCCACGGGACGCCGGAATCCATGATGGTACGCGGAAGAGGCGGCCGCGCCAAAGCCTCGCCCCCTTCCATGTCCCGCCCGGAGAAGATGCCGATGGAGGAAACGAGAACGCCGCGGGACGGGAGACCGTCTCCGCCGAAAAAAACGGCTCCCGGCGGGCGAATGCGGGGCTACAATGGGAACGGGGCGTTGCGAGGCCGATCGTCGGCCGCACAAGGGACGGAGCTTTGAAAACCCGAACTTTTCATGCTAACACCCCCGGCCGCGAGCCGTCCGTAAGATCGACGGGCGCAGCGACGGGAGCGAGGTCCGGCAACGGAAACGGTTCGCTTCGGCGTCCCCTTCTGCCCCCGCAGGAGCCGACCGACTGGATCGAATCGTTCATCGCCTCCGACGCCGAGGCAGTGGTGCGGATGCTGTGGCGGATCCTCGGGCGGGAGGAGGACGTCCTCGACGCCTACCAGGAGTGCCTCTGCCGTCTGGCCGCCCTGAACCGGGACCATGTGAGGAACGTCCGGGCGTATGCCTTTCGGACGGCGGCCAACATCGCCCTGGAGATGCTCCGCGTCCGCCGGCGTCACGAGGCCCGGAAGCGGGAGGTTTGGGAGGTTCGCGGGGACCGTTCGACGGTCCCGGCGCCGTCGCCGGTGGAACTGCACGAGGGGGAGTGGGCGCTGGACCGGCTGCGGGAAGCCGTCGCCGATCTGCCGCCTCACCTTCGCCACGTCGTGGTGCTGCGGGACTTGAGCGGGCTGTCATACGAGGAGATCGCCGGCATCTTGAACATCGAACCGACCACGGCCCGCGTGTACCGTCGTCACGCGGTCGTGAAGCTGGCGGAGCGGTTGGGGGGAAACGGTACGGCGGGGGGACCGGCGTGATGGAAGATCGAACCGACATCCGTGACGATTCGCTGCGTTGCCCGAAGGAACTCTGGGTCATGAGCGCCCTGACCGACGACGAGCGCAGCGCGGATGAGCTTTCCGCGCCGCTGCGGGTTCATCTGGCGCGCTGCCCGAGTTGTCGCAAGCTGGCCGACCGGATTCTCTATGCCAGGGGGATGCTCAAGAGCCTCGCCGCCCAGGAACCACCGGAATCGCTTCTGCGCCGTACCCGCGGACGGGCCGTCCCCGTTCTCACGGGCTTGCAACCGGCGGGGGCGGAATCCGCTCCCGATCGGCGCGGCGGGCGACGATCCGGCTGGCGCTCGTCCGTCTTCTTCGTGCGGGCGGGCTTGGGGGCGGCTGCGGCGGTGATGCTGACCGTTTCGGCCTATCTGTGGGTATCCGCCCATCGACACCCCGTCCGTTCGCGCGTGTCGAATCCTTCGCCTCTTGCGCCCGGATCGATTCACTCGGTTCCTCTGCCGCCCGGCATGGAGGGCGCCGAGCGGAAGGGGCAGGGCTTGGCCGTCCTGCCGATTCTGGAGGATGCCGCTGTGAGTTCCACCGCCGACGCGGCGGAGAGCGAAAGCCCCCGGCTGCGACGCGTCTCCCGAGGCTCCGTGGCCCCGGTCTCCCCCAAGGCGAAAACGAAAGACGCCTTCCCGTCGACCCGCTCGCGCGACGCCATCGCGCTGCCCCCGTCGAACCCGGACGGGCATTGACATCGACCCTCTCGTCCGGCCCGTTGCCTGCACGAACGAAGAAAGAGGAGACGCTTCGGGGTTGCTGCGTCGCCGCGCAGAACGGGCTTGACTTTCGGCCCGGGTTGTGGTGAACTGACGCGGGTTCCGGTCGTGAATCCGGGCCCCGCGAGACCGGATGTCCCGCGTTGTGAAACGCACGCACCAGGGTTGGGATCGGCCGTTGTGAGGACGGCGACTCGGTTTCAGGTGGGCGGCCGGGGCGACGCATCCCCGTCACGCACCGTTCGTCCCTGCCGAGACTGGTGGTGCCGACTCCCCGTGGACCTCGAGCAGACAGGAAGGACAGGGATTCCGTATGCCGACGATGGAAGCCTCCCGGACGCAAATGACGGCGGACACCACAGCCGAGCGCGTCGCCCGGCTCAACCGTAACGACAGGCCCTTTCACGTCGTGCTGGCCCAGCAGTTCGATCGGGCCACCATCGAGGAGTACTGCCAGCTCGCGGAGATGATCCGCGCCATCGCCCGCACACGGCAGGGGACGCAGTTTCTGCGGACGACGCTGAGCCATCGCCGGGCCATGCTCTATTTCATCCAGCCGTCCACGCGCACGTTCCTGTCCTTCACCGCCGCCTGCCAGATCGTCGGCATGCCCTACAACGAGGTCCGCGACCGCTCCACCTCCTCCGAGGTCAAGGGCGAGTCGGAGGACGACACCATCCGCGTGCTCAGCCAGTATTTCGACCTGATCATCATGCGCCACCCGGCCGAAGGGTTCGCCGAGCACGTCGCCGCCATACTCAATGAGATGCCGCGGACCATTCCCGTCATCAACGGCGGCTCCGGCAAGGACCAGCACCCCACCCAGGCGCTTTTGGACATCTACACGCTGCATCGCTGTTTCGCCGAGTCCGCCGGACGAGCGACGGATGAGACCGGTCGCAAGATCGTCCCCCGCTTCTCGGCCAACCCCTTCCTGGGCAAGACGGTCACCTTCGTGGGCGATCTGAAGCGCGGTCGGACCGTCCGCTCCCTGACCTACCTGCTCTGCCGCTATCCGGGGGTGCGGCTGGTGTTCGTCGCTCCGGCGGAGCTCCAGATCGGCGAGGACATCCTGGACTACGTCCGCCGTCACGGGGTGGAGTACGAACAGAGCGACGATCTGCGGGCGTATATCGGAGAAAGCGACGCAGTCTACATGACCCGCCTCCAGGACGAGTGGGATGTAAACGGGGAATCGAAGCGGATCGATTATTCACGCTTCGCGCTGACGGAGGAGATGACCGGACTGTTCAAGCCGAACCTGGCCATCATGCATCCCCTGCCCCGCCGGCACGAGCTGGATCCGCGACTGGACGCCACGCCCTTCGCCAAATACTGGGACCAGGTGCGCAACGGCATGTGGATGCGCGCCTCCCTGATCGCCTCCATCTTCAACGTGGACACCACCATCCGCGACCACTACTTGGCTTATTACGCTTTTTGACCGCCGGCGGCGATCGAGCTGCGACGAACCCCGAGCCGCGGGGGGAGATCGTCAGGCCACCCGGGCGCAGACCTTGCGGGCGGCGTCGGTGAGGTCATCGGCGGTGATGAGGGCGGAGATGTCGGCCTCACGAAGCAACGCCCGGGCACGCTCCACGTTGGTTCCCTCCAGGCGGACGACGACGGGAACGGAAAAGCCGATCTCCTTGGCGGCAGCGATGAGGGCATCGGCGATGGTGTCGCACTTGGCGATGCCGCCGAAGATGTTCACCAGGATGCCCTTGACCTTGGGGTCGGAAAGAATGATGCGGAAGGCCTCGATCGCTCCCTCCGTGGTGACCGATCCGCCGACGTCGAGGAAGTTGGCGGGATCCCCGCCGTGGAGTTTGATGAGATCCATGGTGGCCATCGCCAGACCGGCGCCGTTGACCAGACAACCGATGTTGCCGTCGAGGGGGATGTAGGAGAGGTTGTGTTCCTTGGCCCGCCGCTCCATGGGGTTCTCCGCGGCGGGATCGAACATCTCCTGCAAGCGTGCGTGGCGGAACAGGGCGTTGTCGTCGAAGTTCATCTTGGCGTCGATGGCCAGAATCTCACCCGACGTCGTCCGCACCATCGGGTTGATCTCCGCCAGGGCGCAATCGTACTCGTAGAAGACGTCGACCAGTCCGCGAATGAGGCGGGAGGCGGCGCGCACCTGCTCCTTCTCGACGAAGCCCAGGGCGCTGACGAGCTGAGCACACTGGAAGCCGAGCAGACCCAGGTGCGGGTGCAACCAGCGCTTGACGATGGCATCCGGTTTCTCCCGCGCGACGACCTCGATTTCCACGCCACCCTCGCGGGAAACCATCACCACCGGGCAGCGGCGGGCACGGTCCATCACCACCGCGACGTAGTACTCGCTTTCGATGTCCACGGCCGAGGCGATCAGCAGCTTCTTGACCTCGATCCCCTCCGGGCCGGTCTGGGGAGAGACCATCCGATGGGAGAGCATGAACTCGGCCGCCTGCCGGACCTGGTCACGATCGTCGCAGAGCTTGACGAAACCGGCCTTGCCGCGCCCGCCGGCGAAGACCTGCGCCTTGACGACGACGCGCCCGCCGATGGCATCGTACGCTTGAAGGGCTTGATCCACGGATTCCGCCACCTGTGCCGGCGGGACGGGGACACCCGCCTCCGAAAGCAGCGTGCGCGCCTGGTATTCGTGTACCTTCATGATCGTCGATCCTTCTGAGGGAAACCCTTCTACCCGCGCGGATGCCTCCGCCGATTCCCCGCGCCTCGTCGATCCCATTGTGCCGGGAGGAAGGAGGGAAATCAATCTCGACGACCGGGGGTACGGTTCCCGGAAGCGGGAGAGCACGCCGGTCACTTTCACTCGTGCTGTCGGCGGCAGGAAAAAGCGGATAGGATGCGACCGTGGGAACGAGAACCTCGAGGGGGTCTGCAAGATGAGCGAACGGCCGGTGCCCGACGTCCTGGCTCTGATCGTGTGCGACCAGATCATCACCGATCGGTTGACGGGCAAGCAGTCGCTGATCGGGATGTTCAGCAAGATCCACGCGCGGGGATTCCCGGCGGCCCATCCGCAGCTTTGCGTCTACTGTGCCCTCACGGAGGGATACGGCGACACGGACTTGACGATCCGTGTGGTCGATGCGGATGAAGCCCGGCCGCCGATCGTCGAGGGGCGAGGCAAGGTCCGGTTCAAGGATCCGCGGGCCATCGCAAACCTGGCGTTGCAGTTTCACGGTCTGACCTTTCCCGAACCGGGCGAGTACCGGGTGCAAATCTGGTCCGGCGGCGCGTTGCTGCGGGAAGCGCGGCTGGAGCTGGTGCATATGAAGTTTCCGCCGCGTGCCCGTCCGCAAGAACCGCCGGCATCCCCCGGCGACGCACCGGATCCGTCCGCCCCGAGCGGGTGACGAAACCGGCAAAGCACAAGGCGTCACTTACTCGCAGGCGGGCGCGACCCGCTTCGGACGGTCGCGGCATGGAACGCAAATCGCGAACAAGGTCCGCCCGCTCCACACGGGACGTGCATCGGTGTCGGCGGATCGGACATCCGGGGCGAGGACCGCGTGCGGATGGGCGCGGTCGCGTGGACATCGGGTCCGTGACCGGTCGCTTACGTCACGATCACGCAGCCGACCTTGAATCCCTGGACGGTCTGCGTGCAGTGGACGACGCGAAGGCGGACGGTGGATTCGGGCACGGCGATGTCCGGCAGGTCGTCCGGGACGATCGTCAGCTCATCGCCGGGGGAGAACGGCTGCCGCGTGGTCAGCCCGATGCCGTCAAAGGCGACGTTGTAGAGCCGGACCGTCTGCTGCGTTTCGTTCCCGTTGTGGCTGGTGACGCGGAGCAGACCGCCGGCAAAGTGCCGCCGCTCATGGCGTTTGCCCTGTTCCGCTTCCCACTCCTCGTCCAGGAGATCGCGCAGCCACACGGGCCAGGCGCGTGTCGACGGGGATCGGCTCATCGTCGTGCTTGTCCTCCGGTTCGCGTGGTCGGGTCTCTGTCGACTCTATCGGCGAGAGGCGCGGCGGGCTGAATCGGCGCGCCGGGTCCGGTAACCGGTTCGGCCCGCCCCGTTCCCCCCGGCGCTCCTTCGGCGGATAGCGTTCGCCGGAATTTTCCCTCTTGACTTCGTCCGCGGGGAACCCTAACATATACCTACCTTCGGACCGGGCGCGGCCCGGGGGATCGGGCAAGGGCCGAGAATCAGGAGGCATCGCGTGCGGCTCCGCCGCGTGGACAATCCGCCCAATCCGTATGTCGGCGAGCACCGGGAGTGGCTCGAACCGCCGCCGCGGGCGAGGCTGGAGATCTACGAGGAGACCTCCGGTTCGATTCTCTCCCGCAACGACAGTCCGGACCTGCCATATGTCTGGTCGGTCAACCCGTATCGCGGTTGCCAGCACGCCTGCGCGTATTGTTATGCGCGTCCGTACCATGAATATCTCGGGCTCGGCGCGGGAACCGATTTCGAGACGAAACTGGTGGTCAAGACGAACGCGCCCCGGCTGCTCGAACAAGCCTTTCGCAAGCGGACGTGGCGGCGGGAGTGGATCAACTTTTCCGGCATCACGGACTGTTACCAGCCGATCGAGGCCGCCTATCGACTGACCCGGCAATGTCTGGAAGTGTGCGCGGCTTTTGCCAATCCGGTGGGCGTGGTGACGAAGAGTTACCTGGTGGTGCGGGACGCGGATGTGCTGCTCGAGATCGACCGCAAAGCGTCCGCCCACGTGATGGTGAGTGTCCCGTTCGCGGATGCGAAGATCGCCGGACTGCTCGAACCGCAGGCACCGCCACCGGCGCGGCGGCTGGAGGCCATCCGCCGCTTGCGCGAAGCCGGCGTCTCCGCGGGCGTGATGGTGGCGCCGATCATTCCCGGGCTCAACGACCGCGACATCGGGCGGATCCTGCAACAGGCGGCCGAGGCGGGCGCGGTCTCCGCCGCGTATACCGCGCTGCGGCTGCCGGGAAGCGTGGAACCCGTTTTCCTCTCCCGCCTGCGGGAGGTGCTGCCGCTGCGCTACAAGCGGGTGGTCCGTCGCATCCGGGACATCCGCGGCGGGAAGCTCAACGATGCCCGGTTCGGTCACCGCATGCGGGGCAGCGGAACCTACTGGGAAAGCGTGCGCGACCTGTTCCGGATCTGCCGGCAGCGGTTCGGGCTGGACGGCGTCGGCGAAGACCCGGTCCCGGATGGAGATTGCGCACGCGGCGCATCCTGTGAAGTGGGCGAAGGATGCGGCGCCCGGCCGCCGCGGGAACAGCCCGTGCAGCTCTCCTTCGATTTCGGTCCCCCGTGATGCGTCATTCCGCCAATCCCAATGGGAGGATCCATCCGTACACGAGCGTCATCACCACGGCGATGCCGATCAGGTTCAGCCAGAACCCGGCCTTGCACATCTGCGGAATCGTGACCCGTCCCGTGCTGAAGACGATCGCGTTGGGGGGCGTGGCCACGGGCATCATGAACGCCAGGCTCGCCCCGACGGCGGCCGGCACGGTCAGGATCAGGGGCGGAAGGTGCAATCCCTCACCGACGGCCGCCAGCACGGGCAGAAACGCCGCCGTGGTGGCCGTGTTGCTGGTCAGCTCCGTGAGGAACACGATCAAGGTCGTCACCAGCAGGACCAGCACCGGCGTCGGCAGGGCGGCGGATCCTCCCACCGCGTGCGCGAGACAGGACGTCACGCCCGTCTCCTTCATCCCCCGCGCCAGGCTCAATCCGCCGCCGAACAGGATCAACACGCCCCAGGGCCTGCCTCTCATCCACCTCCGCGCCTACCGACACGCCCACCTGTGTCGCCCTCGGGGCTCG